>CAMYIN010000050.1 GCA_947258495.1 uncultured Gammaproteobacteria bacterium | reverse complement strand
GGAGGTCGCGTTCAGCGAATACCGGATCCGGATCAGGCCCGGCATACTCTACCAGCCGCACCCGGCGCTGGCGCGGCGCGGCGACGAGGAGTATCTCTATCACGACCTTTCAGCGGCGCAAGTGCGTGCGCTGCACGAGCTCCGGGATTTCACTTCCACCGGCACGCGTGAGCTCGTGGCGGCGGATTACGTGTACCAGCTGAAACGTATGGCCAATCCGCAACTCCACTGTCCCATAGCCGGCGTCATGGCGCAGTATATCGTCGGTTTTGCGGATTTGAGCGCAGAACTCGAGGCGGCCGTTGCGCGCGAGGATGGTAGCCGCTATCTGGATCTGCGCCGGTTCGCGTTGACGGGAGTGTCCGTGGTCGATCGTTACAGCTACCGGGTTCGCATCAAGGGAAAGTACCCGCAGTTCCTGTATTGGCTGGCCATGCCGTTTTTTGCCCCAATACCCTGGGAGGTCGAACGCTTTTACTCGCAGCCGGGCCTGGCAGAAAAGAACGTCACTTTGGACTGGTATCCAATCGGCACCGGCGCCTTCATGCTGACCGAGAACAATCCCAATCTACGTATGGTTTTGGAGCGAAATCCCAATTTTCATGGTGAGTCCTTTCCAGATCACGGCGAAGTGTCGGATCGGGCGGCCGGCGTATTGAGCGATCAGGGGAGACCGATGCCGTTTTTGGAGCGGGCGGTTTACAGCATCGAGAAAGAGTCGATTCCGAGGTGGAACAAGTTTCTGCAGGGGTATTACGACAACTCCGGCATCAGTTCGGACAGTTTCGACCGAGCGGTTCAATTCAACACGCAGGGCGACGCGACGCTCACGGATACGATGCGCAACAAGGGAATTCGCTTGTCCACGACGGTCGCTACCAGCATCTACTACATGGGATTCAATTTCATGCACCCCGTGATCGGAGGAAACAGTGAACGGGCGCGTAAGCTCCGTCGGGCGATATCCATTGCCGTGAATTTCGAGGAGTTTGTCTCCATATTCCGCAACGGTCGCGGCATCGCCGCACAGGGTCCGCTGCCGCCCGGCATCTTTGGACATCACCAGGGCGCGCGCGGCATCAATCCGTACGTCTACGACTGGATTGACGGTGGACCGAAGCGCAAACCGCTGAGTGTCGCCCGGACACTGATGCGCGAGGCCGGTTATGCCGACGGTATAGACAGCCGAACCGGCAAGCCGCTGCTATTGCATTTCGAAGCCGTCGGCTCGGGACCGGACGAAAAAGCGCGCCTCAACTGGATCCGAAAACAGTTCGCCGGGTTGGGAATACAGCTGGTGGTCCGTGCCACGGATTACAATCGATTCCGCGAAAAGATGCTGAAAGGCAAAAGCGAGTTGTTTTTCTGGGGTTGGAACGCCGATTATCCGGATCCGGAGAACTTCCTGTTCCTGTTGTATGGGCCCAATTCGAAAGCAAGATATAACGGAGAAAACGCGAGCAACTACATGAATCCGGAGTTCGATCGATTGTTCGAGCGAATGAAGAACATGGAGAACGGTCCCACTCGAGCGGAGATCATAAACCGCATGTTGGACATCGTACGCCGTGACGCCCCCTGGCTTTGGGGATTTCATCCTAAGGATTTTTCTTTGCATCATTCCTGGTTGCACAATGTGAAGGCCCACAACATGGCCAACAATACCTTGAAATATTATCGCGTGGACGCAGATCGCCGTGAACAGCTCCGGACGTCATGGAACCAGCCGGTTCTCTGGCCGATAGGGCTTGTCATGGCGTTGTTCTTCATCACCGTCGTGCCCGCCTTCATAAGTTTTCGGCGCCGCGAGAAGAGCACAGCTCTGTGATCGCCTACATAACACGCCGAGCGCTCTATGCCATACCGATATTGCTGGGCGTCAACCTGCTTACTTTCTTCCTGTTCTTCGTCGTCAATTCGCCGGACGACATCGCGCGATCCCAGTTGGGGGATCGGCGTGTCACAGCAGAGGCCATCGAGCACTGGAAGCGTGCGCATGGCTACCACCGGCCCTTGATCATCAACGGCGATTCGCAGGGATTCGGCCGGATCACCGACACCGTCTTTTTCGATAAATCCGTGCGCCTGTTCGCGTTCGACTTCGGAAGCTCCGACAGCGGCCGTGATATCGGCTACGACATCAGCCAGCGTATGTGGCCCAGTCTCGCGATCGCGGTGCCCACGCTGCTGGTCGGGGTCATGGTAAACGTTACTTTCGCCTTGGGCATTGTGTTCTTTCGCGGCACTTACGTCGATTTCTGGGGTGTCGTGGTCTGCGTCATGCTGCTCTCCGTATCGTCTTTGTTTTATATCATCGGCGGCCAGTATCTGCTCAGCAAGCTTCTGCATCTGGTACCGATCTCGGGCTACGATACGGGAGTCAATGCGCTTAAGTTTCTTGTACTTCCGGTCATTGTCGGTGTGATCAGCGGTATCGGCAGCGGTACACGCTGGTACCGGACTCTCTTTCTCGAGGAAATCGAAAAGGACTACGTTCGCACCGCACGCGCCAAGGGTCTCAGCGAACAACTCGTTTTGTTCCGGCACGTATTACGCAACGCGCTGATTCCATTGTTGACCGGTATCGTCGTGTTGTTGCCGCTGTTGTTTATGGGGAGTCTCATTGTCGAATCCTTTTTCGGCGTGCCCGGTTTGGGGAGCTATACGATCGACGGGATTCAACGCCAGGATTTTGCGATCGTACGCTCCATGGTTTTCCTGGGGTCCGTCTTGTATATCCTCGGTCTGATTCTTACGGACATTTCGTACACGATGGCGGACCCCCGGGTGCGGCTGAATTAGCGGTGAAAGCAGTGTCGTCGCTCCAGTTCAGTAACTGTTGATCATCGAGGCTCAGTCACCGGCAATAACCGTTTCCCAGTCCCCTATCGACCGATGCCCGTTCTATTCTGGACCGATATTCTGATTTTTGTGCTGGTCGCCGTGGTCACGGCGTTTTTTTTCTATGCGCGGCGGCGCGAGCATCTACGCGCTCCGTGGCGGCAGGTTTCGCGCAGCGGCGTGGCGATGGGGTCGGTCGTAGTGCTGGCGTTTTACGCGACCGTGGCGTTACTCGATTCCCTGCACTTTAGGCCGGTACTCGGCGACCGTGGCGAAGACGGCCGGGTGCAGTACGCGCATGAGGTCCTGAGCGTGTTCGATTTGTTGGCGACCTCGATCCGGACCCGAGACGAAAAGACCTATTCTGCGCCATTCGCGGCCTTTCTCTACGCGAAAGAGACTGTTGAATTGCCCGACGGGCGTCAGGAGCGTCGCTATCCGAGATTGCGGCACGGCGGGAGTCATCTGCAGAATCCGGACGAAGACAAAATTGGCGATATTATTGCCACGTCGGTGTTCGCGTCCGTGAAGGGGCTGCTCGTCTGGTCGGGCTCGTGCACCGTACTGTTGCTGTTGCTGGCCGGACGTACCAGAAAAAACTTGGGAGTCGTGTTCGAGGATGTCACTCGAGGGCGAACCCATACACGTTGGCGATCGATTCTCGTGACTCTCGGTTTCCTGCTCGTGGTTTCGTTCGTGGCCGCGGATCTCAGTGCCAAATACCATATCCTCGGAACCGATAAAGTCGGCGAAGACGTGTTTTACCAGACGTTGAAGAGCATCCGCACGGGATTGGTAATCGGCACCCTTACCACCCTGGTCATGCTCCCGTTCGCGATACTGCTGGGAATTATGGCGGGTTATTTCCGGGGCTGGGTGGACGACGTGATCCAGTACGTCTACACCACGTTGAGTTCCATCCCGGGGGTTCTGCTGATTGCGGCGGCGGTGCTGATACTGCAGGTCTATCTCGATAACCACGCGGAACAATTTGCAAGCGTAGCGGAACGTGCCGACCTGCGCTTACTGTTCTTGTGCTTGATTCTGGGTGTCACCAGTTGGACGAGCCTGTGCAGGTACCTTCGCGGTGAGACCTTGAAACTGCGGGAAATCGACTACATCCAGGCGGCGGAGGCCCTTGGTGTCCGCCACTTCTCCATCATCAGCCGGCACATTCTGCCGAACGTGATGCACATCGTGCTCATAACCGTGGTGCTGGATTTCAGCGGGCTGGTGCTGGCGGAGGCGGTGCTGTCCTACGTTCAGATCGGCGTTGATCCGACGATGAACAGTTGGGGCAACATGATCAACAGCGCGCGTCTGGAAATGGCCCGCGAACCCATCGTCTGGTGGTCTTTGTTTGCCGCGTTCGTTTTCATGTTTACGCTCGTCCTTTCGGCCAATCTGTTCTCAGACGCGCTACGGGACGCCTTCGACCCGCGTATGCGACGACAACCGTGACGATGAACGACAACGTATTACTCTCGGTTTCCGGGCTTAGTACGCATGTCGGCATCGGCGCCCAACCGATCCGGGCAGTGGACGGCGTGAGCTTCGACCTGAAACGGGGTGAGACCTTCGCACTACTGGGGGAATCGGGTTGCGGCAAATCCATGACCGCATTATCGCTGATGCGGCTGTTACCGGCCTCGGGCCGTATCGTCGCGGGAGCAGTGCGGCTCGGTTCGCGCAACCTGTTGAAGCTGAGCGAAGTGGAGATGCGTCGTGTTCGTGGAGGCGGCATGACCATGATATTCCAGGAACCGATGACCTCGCTGAATCCCGTTCTTCCGGTTGGAACGCAAATCGCGGAGGCGCTGCGACTGCATGCAGAGAGTGCGGGGGGCGGAAGCAGGCAGCGCGTACTGGAGCTTCTGCGGGCGGTGCGCATTCCCGACCCGGATCGGAGGATCGACGAATATCCGCATCAACTCTCCGGCGGCATGAAGCAACGGGTCATGGTCGCAATCGCCCTCGCTGGAAACCCCGAGCTGCTGATTGCCGATGAACCCACGACGGCGCTGGACGTGACGATACAGGCCCAGGTCCTGGATCTCATGCGCCATCTGCAGAAAGAGCGTGGAATGGCGATATTTCTCATCACCCACGACCTTGGTGTGGTGGCGGAAATGGCCCACCGCATCGCAGTCATGTACGCGGGCGAGATCGTGGAGCAAGCCGATCGGTCGTCGTTTTTCTCACGACCGATGCATCCCTACAGCAGGAAATTGTTCGACTCTCTGCCGACGTTGTCCAGGAGGGAGCAACGACTGAAGGTAATCAAAGGCGATGTGCCGGCGTTGCAGCATCGGTTCACGGGATGTCGATTCGCTTCGCGTTGTGATCACGTAATGCCGATGTGTTGGCGACAACCACCAACCTGGCACGCCGCGGATGCGGAACAAAAGGTATTGTGTCATTTGTACGGCACCCAAACGCATACGCCGCAATTCTCCGGTTCGGTCAACGGGGGCGGCGATCGTCCGTCGCTCGAACCAGATCGGTCGGTCGTCGAGCCGCTGCTCGAAGTCGACGCATTGCGGGTCCATTTTCCGATACGCAAAGGAGTTTTTAAACGCACCGTGGGGCAGGTGCGTGCCGTCGACGGCGTCGATCTGGACCTCGGCAGGGGGCGCACGCTGGCGCTGGTGGGAGAATCGGGATGCGGGAAAACCACGGTGGGGAAGGGCATCCTGCAATTGGTTCGTCCCACCTCCGGGTCCGTGCGCTACGAGGACACGGAACTTACCCGGCTTGCGTACTCGGGCCTGCGTCGACGGCGCTCGGATCTACAGATTATCTTCCAGGATCCCTTCTCTTCCATGAATCCCCGGATGCTCGTCGGCGATATCATCAGCGAGGGCATGAAGGCGCTGGGCCTGACCGCGACCCCGGCGCAGCGTCGGCAAAAGATGGAGCGACTTCTGCGGCAGGTCAGCCTCCCGGGCGACAGCGCCGGGCGTTATCCGCACGAGTTTTCCGGCGGTCAACGCCAACGCATTTCGATTGCCCGGGCCCTGGCGGTGGAACCAAGATTGATCATTTGTGACGAGCCGACCAGTGCCCTGGATATTTCCGTGCAGGCGCAGATTCTGAATCTGTTGCGGGAACTTCAACAACAGGCCGGGATTTCATACATTTTCATTACCCACAACATGTCCGTGGTGTCTTACATCGCCGACGAGATTGCAGTGATGTATCTGGGGCGCATCGTCGAAAAGGGTGAGGTTGTCGACATACTGCGGGCGCCGCAACACCCTTACACCCAGGCCCTGCTGTCCGCGATCCCGGCGCTCGATCCAGCGACGAAGCGCGCCGTGATTCGTCTCCAGGGCGACATTCCGTCGCCGTCCAATCCGCCTTCGGGCTGCCATTTTCATCCCCGTTGTCCGCAGGCGATGGCGATTTGCAGGCAAAGTTACCCCCGACGTGTCCGGCTCGATGACCGTCGATACGTATCTTGTCATTTGTTCGATGCGGACGCAGGTCAGCAGTGATTGCAGTCGGCCGCGACCTCGATCACGACGGCGACGCAATGGCCAGGCTTGCCGAGCGCCTTGGGTTGCCGTTTGCGGACCTCCTGGATCCGAACGAGGTCGCGCTGGTGCTCGAGTACCGCGACGGCCGGTTGAGCGTCAGTGACCGACGCGATCGTCGCGCGCGGCCCGTGTCCGTCGGGATAGACCGCGTTCTCCAACGCTACGCCTCCCTGCCGGCGCCGAGACGCGGTGCCCTGGGGCGGGCGATAGGGAAGAGAACCCGCACCGTGGTCGATGCTACCGCCGGCTGGGGCGCCGATCTGGGGTTGCTGGTGGCCATGGGATTGCGGGTCACTGCGGTAGAGCGTTCCGTCGTCGTCGCTGCGCTGTTGGCGGACGGATTGAATCGGCTGCGGCACTCCACGAACGTCCGAGGTCGATTCCGAATGCCCCGTCTGATGGTCGCCGACGCGATCGGTTATCTCGCCGATAGCGTGGATGCGCCGGATTGCGTATACCTGGATCCGATGTTCCCTCCGAAGCGCAAACGCTCCGCGTTGGCCAAGCGCCCGCTGCGGGTACTGCGCGAGCTCGTGGGGGACGACGACGATCGACGACGGCTGTTCGCGTCGGCCTTGACTGCGGCGGGCAAACGCGTCGTCGTCAAGCGCCCCGACGACGCCCCGCCCCTCGAGCACGGCGCCGACGAATCCTACGCCGGGAAGCTGGTGCGTTATGATGTCTATTTCACCGGGCGTGAGCGGATTTGAACAAGACGTCGTCGCCGATGTTTTATTGTGTTTCCGTGCCGGCTCCGGGAGATACCGCGGTACTTGACGTTGCCGAATCGAAGCACGCAAGCGCAGCCAGGAGGTTACGGCCGGGGCAGCACGTCGCGATTTTCGACGGTTCCGGAACGATTGCGCGAGCCGTGATCCGGGATATCCATGCGCGCTCGCGACGCGTCTTTGTCGAAGTCTTGTCCCGCGAGCGCCTGCCCGAGAGGAGCCCGAGCGTTCACCTGGCCGTGGCGATGCCGAAGGGAGAGCGTCAGAATGTATTGCTGGACATGAGTACGCAGCTCGGTATCGTCAGCATTACACCGTTGCATTGCGAACGCTCGATCGCCAAGGCGTCGGCGAAGTCGCGGCTCCGATGGCAGCGGATCTGTCTGGCGGCGTGCAAGCAAAGCGGCCAACCCTACCTCCCTGTTGTCCTCGACGCGAAAAACCCGGCTGCATTCGTCGACGAGGCGCGCCGTTTCAAGGCAACGATCCTCGTGGCGCATCCCGGCGGCGTCTCCTTGAATTCCCTGCGGAGCGGCGCAGAGCCGGTCGCCGTGCTGATCGGGCCCGAGGGTGGCTTTACCGAGCGCGAGATCGAGGAAGTGACGTCGCAGGGCGCGGTGGCGGTGTCGCTCGGGGCGGGCAGGCTGCGAACCGAAACGGCCGCCGTGGCCGCGGTAAGCTGGCTGCTGGTTGCAGGCGGGTGTCCCCTTTAGGCCGGGAACGCAGCCGGGGTAATCGGCGGACGCCTCACGCGTTCGCCACCGCGCTCAGGTTGTTCTTGGCCCAGGAGTAGACCCGCACCGGGGGGATGTTGAGCAGCTCGATGTGTACTTGACTTGGACCTAACACCTCTCGTCCAAGGACGTTGACGCGATCTCGAAACTGATAGGCCACGAAACGGCCTCCTGCGCTGAGCGAGTCGGCGATGCCGCGGATGATAGCGCGCCCGAATTCCGGCTTTATAATGGAAAACGGTATTCCGGAGACCACTGCGTCGATTGTGTTGAATCCGTATTCCGAGACAATTTCGCGCAGATCGCCGGCGCAACCAAGGTGGGGTATCAATCTCGTGTCGCGAATCGATGAAATGATGCCATGGAATTTCGGGTTGAGCTCGATCGTGAGCAGTGCGGCGTCATCGCGCATGGATCGCAACAGGGCCCGGGTGGTCCCGCCGGTTCCCGGCCCCAGCTCGACGACGATCTTCGCGGATCGGATATTTGCCTGGTCGACTATGCGGCGCTCCAGAAAACGCGAACTCGGGATCACAGATCCGACCTGGGCGGGGCTCTCGAAGAAGCCCTTGAGGAAGGTAATTCGCTTGTCCGGCTGCAGGAGGTGTTCTGATAATTTCATTGTGGAGTTGTAGCGTCCTTCTTATGGGCCATATCTTAAACGATTCGGCTGCCCCGAGTCAGGTGCCGGCGGCCATTTAACCGCATACGCGGACGCCGACGGTTGCGGTCGTCAACGGCCGCCGACCGCGTCGAAGACGCTGATCGTCTCCTCCTCGGCTTCCGCCTCCGTCATCCATTGTGCGATTTTGGGGTGTCCCATTACCGTGCCGACGTATGCATCCACGCTCGCCCCGCGGCAAAGTTGTAGGTGACGAAACGCGATGCAAGCGGCGCATACACGGCGTCGGCGACCGAAAAGTCGCCGCACAGCGACGCCTCTTCGTTCCGGCGCCGGGATCGGCAGTGTTGCCGGATTTCCGCGACGCGGGCAAAGTCGGCGCGCAACGCTTCCGTGCCCGGGCTGCGTCTATTGCGGAACAAAACCCCGTGCGTGAGCACGGGGATCGAGGCGGTGCCCGTACGCTATCGTGCGCGCCACGGACGAGGTCGGATGCGGCTCCGCCGACAGACGGCCGAGTCCAGTGCAACCCGGCGTAGCCGGGACGATTCCCCGCGCAGGTACCCGAGGAGATTCAATTCGCGCGCGGCAATTCATCGGCAATTGCGCGCGCGGTGCGTGAAAATCCGAGTGCATTTCGGCGCACACGCTGCGCGCGAGTGCACGGTCCGCGCGGTCCTTCGGCCAAAACCGACGATGGCTCTCGGCAATGGAGTCGAGAATCGCCGGCGAACCCTACATGCTAAGGCCGTTGTCGACATAAACGGGAACCAAACCGGAAGGGGGGTACGCGCGCACCTTTTCTCTGAGATGAGGTGTGAAAAGCGAGATTCGCAGTTCTCGAAATTCGACGTTCAGGTGCTTCAACGTCAACCAAGGCCGTAAAGGCCAAGACGAGTAGTTCTTGTTGCCGACAACGAGTAGGGGTGTGCTCACCGCGGCAACCCGTGATCAGGGCAACGTCTGAACTTCGGCGAGCTGCTGCTCCAGTCTCTGTATAGCGAGGCTGATGTCCGCGACGCGTTGGCGCTCTTTTTCCACCACCGGTCTCGGCGCCTTGTCGAGAAATCGCGGGTTTTTCAGCTTACCGCTGCAGCGCGCCAGATCCTTGTTCAATTTCTCCAGTTCCCGCGTGAGCCTGGTCGATTCCGCTTGCTTGTCGATGACCTGTCCCAGCGGCACCAGGACCTTCAGCTTTCCGACCAGGGCGATGACGGATCCCGCCGGCGCCTGTCCGTCGCGGAGCCTTTCGATGCTTTGGAAACGGCCGAGTTGCATAAGGTAATCGCGGTTCCGCTGCGCGTAATGCCAATCCCGGTCTTCGCCGTCCTGAAACAGAACCGGCAGCTTTCGACCCGGTTCGATATTGCGCTCACCGCGCAGGTTCCGCACCGCGGTGATCACATCTCGCACCCAGTTCATCTCCTCCAGGGCCGCCGCATCGATCTTCTCCGCGTCGTTCAGTGGGTAAGGTTGGGTCATGATGGTTTCTCCCTGCTTTCCCGCGGAGGGTGCAATGCGCAGCCAGATCTCTTCGGTGATGAAAGGCATGATCGGATGCAGCAGTCGCAGAATGGCCTCCAGCACCAGCAGCAGCACCCTGCGCGTGGCTCTGAGTTGCGCCTCGCTGGCGCGATTCGAATTGAGGACGACCTTGGAAAGTTCGAGGTACCAGCTGCAGAACTCGTCCCAGACGAAGGCATAGAGCGTATTCGCCATATGGTCGAGCCTGTAATCCTGCATCGCCCTGGCCGCCTGCTCTTCAACCAGCTGCAGCCGCGATGATATCCACCGGTCCGCCGGGCTGTAGTCCAGATTGTCCTCGTCCAGGCCGCAGTCCTGGCCATCCGTGTTCATCATGACGAAGCGCGCCGCGTTCCAGAGCTTGTTGCAGAAGTTGCGGTACCCCTCGACGCGGCCGAGGTCGAAGTTGATGTTTCGACCCGTGGACGCGAGCGAGGCAAACGTAAAACGCAGCGCATCGGTTCCGTACGCGTCGATGCCCTGTGGGAACTCTTCGCGCGTCGCCTTTTCGATGCGCGGCGCCATCGTCGGTTGCATCAAACCGGTAGTGCGTTTGCTGATCAGGGCCCGCAGGTCGATGCCGTCCACCAGGTCCAGCGGGTCCAGGATGTTGCCCTTGGATTTGGACATCTTCTGCCCGTGGCTGTCGCGCACCAGGCCGTGCACGTAGACTTCGCGAAACGGAACGTCGTCCATGAATTTCAGCCCCATCATGATCATGCGGGCCACCCAGAAGAAGATGATGTCGAAACCGGTCACGAGCACGTTGGTGGGATAAAACGTCTCCAATTCGGGCGTGCGCTGCGGCCATCCCAGCGTGGAAAACGGCCACAGCGCGGAAGAAAACCAGGTATCGAGCACATCGGGATCCTGTGTCAGCACCACCTCGGCGCCCGCTTCGTCGCGGGCTTGCGCGTACGCATCCGTTTCCGATCGCGCCACGAACACCCGCCCTTCGGCGTCGTACCAGGCGGGAATGCGATGTCCCCACCACAATTGCCGCGAGATGCACCAATCCTGGATGTTGTTCATCCACTCGAAGTAGGTCTTTTTCCAGTTGTCCGGCACGAATCGGATGCGCCCGTCTTCCACCGCACGGATGGAGGGTTCCGCGAGGACCTTGGCTTTGACGTACCATTGATCGGTCAGATACGGCTCGATGACCGCCTGAGAGCGATCGCCGCGCGGGACCACAAGGCGATGCGCCTGCACGTTCTCCAGCAGTCCCAGGGCCTGCAGATCCTCCACGATCCGATCCCGGGCTCGGTAACGGTCCATGCCGTGATAGGGTGAATCCGGAAGATTGATCGAGGCGTTGGCGGTGAAGATGTTGATCAGCGGCAGCCCGTGCCGTTGGCCGATTTCGTAGTCGTTGAAATCGTGCGCCGGGGTGATCTTGACACAGCCGGAACCGAACTCGGGATCGACGTAGCTGTCGGCGATCACCGGAATACGACGGCCGGTGAGGGGCAACTCGACTTGTTTACCGATGAGATTCCGATATCGTTCATCGTCCGGGTGCACCGCCACCGCGGTATCGCCGAGCATGGTTTCCGGGCGGGTGGTGGCGACGACAAGATAACGATCGCCGTCGCCGGCGAGCGGATAACGGATGTGCCAGAGCTGGCCGTCCCGCTCTTCCGCCACCACCTCGAGGTCCGATATCGCGGTGTGCAGTACCGGATCCCAATTCACCAACCGCGTACCCCGGTAGATCAATCCCTCCTCGTACAGGCGCACGAATACCTCGATGACCGCGGCGGATAATCCCTCGTCCATGGTGAAGCGCTCCCGCTTCCAGTCCAGCGACGCCCCCATGCGGCGAAGCTGCTGGCTGATGGTGCCGCCGGAGTGTTTCTTCCAATCCCATACGCGATCGACGAAGGCCTCGCGACCCAGCTCCAGCCGCGAAAGGCCGTCTGCCTCCAGCTGGCGCTCGACCACCATCTGCGTAGCGATACCGGCATGATCGGTACCCGGTTGCCACAACGTGTTGAACCCGCGCATGCGATGATAGCGAATCAGCGCATCCATGATCGTGACCTGAAACGCGTGCCCCATGTGAAGACTGCCGGTGACGTTCGGCGGCGGTATCATGATGCAATAAGGGTGGCCTTCGCCGGACGGCGCGAACGCATCGCATTGTTCCCAGCGTGCGTAAATCCGGTTCTCGATTGCGCCGGGCTCGTATGTGCTTTTCAGTTCTCTTTTCATGCAGTCAGAAGCGCCGCCCAGGACGTGCGAGGTCGACTCGGCACCCACCCGGGAGCGGTGTCTCGCGGCGTAGAATCGCCGAATGGTTTAGGTTTGCACAATCTGTCAGCACTGTTTTCGCCGGTTGGAGGCAACATACCGACCCGATCGAGATTACCGGACCCGGAAATCCAAGCAGACGTGGGACGAAATTATACGCGAGGGTCAGCGAATACGGACCCAATTATTCATCGCCGTCTCCGGGTTCACGCCCCTGCCCGCTTGTTTTCGGAGAAAGTTTCGAAAGGATTATCTCTTGGGTGCGTAGTGACCAATCTTCCAACGACGACGCCAATGCGTTGCGCAGCTCCTCGAGCAGTCGTGGATCGATCGGATCCCCTTGTTCGTCGAGACGTTCCTCTACGTCGCTAATGAGCTTGTCGGCGATGGTCTTCTGCGCCGATGTTTGCTCGTCTACAGAAGACGCCGCCGCACTTCTGGTGGCCGGCGCGCGTGGAATCGGCATAAAGACCACGTTGTTCAGAACCGGGATGGCGTCATCCTGCTGCAGCGCCGAAACCATGCTGTCGGCATCCGGATGCGGAGACTGCAAGGCGGGAGACGAGACCGCCGTATCGCCGCCGTCGCCACCAGAACCCCGTTGTGCGGGCTCCGCCGGCATCGCCGTTTCTGTGTCTGTCACCGTTGTCGGCGTTTCCGCGTCTTGCGGAGGCGGCGATACCTGGGGATCGCTGATAAGGTCCTGAAGCGCGCGCAGGGTCTCGGTCAACACGGTTTCGTCCGTGGTCGGTTTTTTCGTGCGTCGGAAGAACATTGCGCTATACGGAAACTTCATGGGTCTCTATCTTGAATCCGCTATCCCTATAATAGCGGAACCGTTCGCGGGCGGCGCGTTTTTCGGCGGGGTCATTATCCACCAGTTCCGCGACCCGTTTATAGCGCTGCGCACAGTCGGCAACTCCCTGCAACAGTGACAACAGCACTTCATCCGGGTCGGATGGGCTCGGCGATTCGTGAGTTATGCATACCGGTGCGGTGCCCTTAGCGGCGCCCGCGGCATCCTGCCGTGCATGGGGGACGAAACTGCTCTGGTCGAAGGTCCACAGCAGATCGTCCAGTTTCCGGGCCGTATTCTCGCTGTCCACCAGGATCGATACCCGCTTTCCCAGGCCATGGATTTTCTTCGTCAAGCGACACGTGAACTTCAGTTTCCCGTCGGGCACGTGGCTGCTGAGCAGATAGAAATCGACGCGCGGTGGCGAAGATTGCGCCATAGCCGTCAGTGGCATCTGTCGATGAGATACTGGCTCAACAGAGGCACCGCGCGTCCGGTGGCGCCTTTTTCCTTCCCCTCCAACCAGGCGGTCCCTGCGATATCGAGATGAGCCCACTTTAGCGATTTCGTGAATCGCGACAGGAAACACGCCGCCGTGATGGCGCCGCCGTAGCGGCCACCAATGTTGGCCATGTCGGCAAAGTTGCTGTCCAGGCCGGACTGGTATTCGTCCCACAACGGCAGCGGCCAGGCCCGATCCAGGCTGGTCTCGCCTGCCTCGAGCAGTTGCTCCATCAGCGCCTGATCGTTGCCCATGAGGCCGCTGGCCTGTTTTCCCAGGGCCACCACGCAGGCGCCCGTCAGGGTGGCGATGTCTATGACCGCGTCGGGTTTGAAACGCTCGGCATAAGTCAGCGCGTCGCAAAGAATCAACCTGCCCTCGGCGTCGGTATTCAGTATCTCTACGGTTTTTCCCGACATGCTGGTGATGATGTCTCCGGGTTTGTTGGCATCGCCGTCGGGCAGATTTTCAGAACTCGGTACGATGCCGACGATGTTCAGGGGCAGCTGCATTTCCGCAGCGGCGACCAGGGCGCCGAAAACACTTGCACCGCCGCACATATCGAATTTCATTTCGTCCATTTGCGCCGCCTGTTTCAACGATATGCCGCCGGCGTCGAACGTCAGACCCTTGCCGACCAGCGCCACCGGCGGGACGCCCCCGGTTGCGCCTTCATAACGCATAACGACCAGTTTCGCCGGTTGCCGGCTGCCTTTGGACACGGATAGAAGCGCTCCCATACCGAGTTTTCGCATCTCCTGCTCGTCGATTACCGTGGTTTTGAGCGCATGCGATTTCTGCAGCGAGCGTGCCTTGTTGGCGAGATACGTGGGGGTACAGACGTTTCCGGGCAGGTTGCCGAGATCTTTGGCCAGGGACTTTCCCGTACCGACGGCAAAGCCTTGTCTGATGCCCGCGTCCAACGAAGATACCTGCGCGCGGCGATGCGCGAACAGATACACGTCTTGCAGTTTTACCTTGGAATCGGGGGCCGTTTTCAGCTCATCGAAACGATACCCCGCATCGCCGGTGGCCTCCACCGTGTGTTTCGCCTTCAATCGAAGATCAACTCCGGGAACGTCGATCTCGTGTAAACAGAACAAGGCGTCGCCGCAGCCGGCTCGGACGATGTGTGCAGCGGCCGCGTCGATGGCTTTGCGATAGGTGGCGAGCTTCATCTCCTCCGCCTTCCCGAGACCCGCCACAAGTATTCTCTCGAAGCCCAAGCGTTGCACGTTGGGCAGCAGTACCGTCTGCGACAATTTGCCGCTGACATCGCCTCGACTGACGAGCTTCGAAATCGTACCATCGGTGATACGATCGATCTCCTGCGCGACTGCGGTCAGTCGACCACTTTCATACGCTCCAACCACCACGCATGCAGAGGACTGATCCCGAATGGCGCCCAATTTGGTAGCAAATTTCACCTGTTTCTCCGACATAATTGTGTTACACGGCCAACTATTCTACGATTTTTGTCTGTCTCCGCGGAATTCTGATTGAATTCGGTAGGCGGCGAGGAGCGATTTCGATCGCCGTCGGCCGATGCACTATCTGCTTGAAGGATCTGGATTGATTATTAACCGGGCACTGGTCCGAGAGGTTTTGCATACCGGCGGAGCCGTAACCGCCGTCATAGTCACCATTTTCCTGGTCGTGAGGATGTTGGGATTTCTGCGCCAAGCGGCGCAGGGCAACATCCCGATAGAGAGTGTCTCGATCTTAGTGGCGTTGAAAATGGTGAGTTATCTGGACGTGATCCTCCCGCTTGTGCTGTACATTGCCATCCTCATGGTTTTCAACCGTTGGCACCGGGACAACGAGATGACCGTGCTCGCGGCGTGCGGTGTCGGTCTGACGAATTTTCTCAGGCCCTTTGCGTTACTGGTGCTGTTGGTCGGGGGTGTGGTCGCGGTCTTCTCGCTGTATCTCGCCCCGCTCGCGCTTACCGCCGGTTACAACATCGAGCACGAATACCGCAATCGCAGTGAGGTCTCGGGAGTCGTCCCCGGGGTGTTCATGGAAACCAGAAAAGGGAAGGGGGTCTATTTTGTCGAGCGTTTCGACAGGGACAACGACCGCTATGAAAACGTCTTCGTATACAAGTCGTCGTTCGGAAAGGAGGGCGTCGTTGTCGCGAAATACGCTTATCAGCGTGCGGACGAATTGACCGGCGATCACTTCCTGGTCCTCACCAATGGCACCCGATACGAAGGCAATGCCGGCGAGCCCGATTACCGCGTATTGGATTTCGAGAACTATGCTCTGCGTATCGAACCTCGCAACACAGTACCCTCGGTGCCACCGGTAAAGGCGCAGTCGACCCCGGCCATATTCGGCTCGGATCACCCCCAGCTCATTGGGGAATGGCATTGGCGCTTGGCAAAAATAATAGTGGTCCCCGTTCTGGGATTGCTGGCTCTCAGTTTCAGCTATTCGGGCCCGCGCCAGGGCAGGGTCGTCGGCATGCTGCTCGCGATCCTGGTTTATTTCATTTATACGAATTTGCTCGGATTCGCCGTCGCCATGGTAAAGAAGGGCCAGACGGACCCCTTCACGGGCTTGTGGTGGGTCCACGGCATGTTTTTGGTATTCGCTGTTTATCTGTTTTATCGCCGCGCCCGCAATCTTCCTCTGACACCGCGGCTACGACTTCGGCGCGGCAGATGATGCGCATCCTGGATCTGCACATCGCGAAGACCAATCTGCACTACACCCTGATTGTGTTCGCGGTGCTGCTCGGCCTGTTCACGTTTGTGACCTTTATCGATCAGCTGGGTGATATGGGCACCGGGCGCTTCGGTCTGTGGCAGGCGATTCGCTTTGTGTTCTTGTCCATCCCCAAGACCGTGTACGAGATCTTTCCCATGGCCGCCCTGCTGGGTTGTATCCTGGGATTGTCGTCCCTGGCGGTAGATTCCGAGTTGGTGGTGATACGCGCGGCCGGCGTTTCGGTTTTTCGCCTGGCCCTGTCCGTCCTCAAGTTTGGAGCGGTATTGGTGATCGTGGCGGTGATCATCGGCGAAGTGGTGACGCCGATAACGGAAACCGCGGCACAGCGCGGTCGCGCCGAGGCATTGCAGCAGAATATTAAACAACAAACCAATTACGGCCTCTGGATGCGGGACGGCATGACTTATGTGAACGTCGGTGAAGTATTGCCCGATCTGTCGGTTCTAAATCTGCGTGTGTTCGAATTCGACGACGACAGCAGGCTGCGCTCCATCGTTAACGCGGAAGCGGGTAGTTTCGATAATGAACGCTGGCGCTTGAGCGGCGTCAAGCAGACTTTCATCAATCCTGAAAGCGCCGAATCCACCAGGGCCAAGGCGGCGTATTGGAATACCTCGGTTACGCCTCAGATCCTCTCGGTGTTTCTGATTAAACCCGATCAACTGTCCGCGTGGCAGCTGTGGCAGTATATCCGCCACTTGAACGAGAACAATCAGGACACGAGTGCGTACAGGCTGGCGTTCTGGAACAAGGTCGTTACCCCTTTTGCCACAGCGGTCATGGTGGTGCTCGCGATCCCGTTCGTGTTTCGGCAGATCCGCAGCGGCGGTCTAGGTCGCAGCTTGTTTGTCGGCATCATGCTCGGTCTGGGCTTCTTTGTCGCCAACAAGGCATTCGGTTACATAGTCCTGGTGTACGACATCTACCCCTTCCTGGGGGCGATGCTGCCCACGACCGCGTTTCTCGTGGTGGCCATAGGAATGCTCCGGCGCGTGTATTGAACGCACTGTTGCACCGGGGACGACCGGCGGATCCCTATGTCGATGGGTCTCTGACGGCCGATTTCCGCGCGACGACCAGGCGGGTTTTCGACAGGTGGTCATGCCAGGCCTTGCCTGCTGGGTCGAGGATCACCCAGAAAAAACCCAGTCCCAGAGCCGACCAGGACAGCAATGCGGAAAAAAAACGCCCGGCGGCCGACGGCCATAATGTTTCGCGTTTATTGCCGGTGGACGGTACTCTGATAGTGGTGAGCACGCTGTCGCAGGGTATGTCAACCACAGGG
>CAMYIN010000049.1 GCA_947258495.1 uncultured Gammaproteobacteria bacterium | reverse complement strand
GCCCCGTAACATGCGGTATCTCGCGGCATTGATCGCAGGCGCTCTCGAGGTACTGGCGTTTTCGCCTTTCGGCTGGTATCCGCTCTCACTCGCCTCCCCGGCGCTGTTGTTTTATCTCTGGATCGATGCGTCCGCGTACCGCTGCGCCTGGTTGGGATTCCTGTTTGGTGTCGGCATGTTCGGCGCCGGTGTATCCTGGGTCTACGTAAGCCTGCACGACTACGGCAATATGCCCGCCGCCCTCGCGGGGGTCACCGTGGCGGTGTTCGTGCTCTATCTTGCGCTGTTCCCGGCGGCGGTGGGTGCCCTGCAGGCGAGGTGGCGCGCCGCGGGCGCATTCCTGCGGGCGACATTGGTCATTCCCGGGCTGTGGGCCCTTGCGGAGTGGCTGCGGGGCTGGCTGTTGTCGGGATTTCCCTGGTTGAGCCTTGGCTACAGCCAGACCGGCTGGCCGTTGGACGGATATTCTCCCTTACTCGGTGTGTACGGCGTCAGCTGGTTGACTGCGGTCACCGCGGGCGCGTTGGCCGCTGCGCTGGCGGAGCCACGCCGCGTCGCCCTGCCGGCCATCGCCGTTGTCGCGGCGATATCGGCTCTCGGGTTATGGACCAAAACCATCACCTGGGTGCAGCCTGCGGGGGAACCCATCCGCGCCGCCCTGGTTCAAGGGAACGTACCCCTGCGGGAGAAGTGGCGTTTGGATCAACGTGCCCCCATCCTCCGCCGCTACCTAGCGCTGAGCGAGAACATCGCCGCCGATTTGATCGTGTGGCCGGAGTCCTCGTTGCCCTTCTACGTCGATGAACTCGACGACGGGTTTTGGCGCCGCCTGCAGGCGCATCCCGCCGATTTTGTTTTCGGAATCCTGGAGCGGCACGCCGACGAATCCGGGACGAAGCAGTACAACAGCGTCGTAAGCGTCGGCAGCTTGATAAGTTATTACCGCAAACACCATCTCGTACCCTTCGGCGAATTTCTACCTCTGTCATGGCTCCTGGAATGGCTGTTGGATTATCTCCACATCCCCATGTCGGATCTCAGCAGCTGGCCCGTTGTTCAGGGCCCATTGCCTGCAGCGAACAATCTGATGGGGATCACGGTATGTTACGAGGACGCTTTTCCAGAGGACGTGCGCGCCCTGCTTCCGCAGGCGACCGTGCTGATCAACGTCAGCGAGGACGCCTGGTTCGGAGATTCACTGGGGCCGCATCAGCGTCTGCAGATGGCGCGCATGCGCGCCCTGGAGACGGGTCGGCCCATGCTGCGCGCCGGCAACACCGGCATATCGGCGATCATCGACCATCGCGGAGAGATCGTGGAACGCTCCTCGCAGTTTGTCCAGGCGGTGGTGCACGGCCGCGTGCAGCCGATGGCGGGTAGCACCCCCTACGTGCGTGTCGGCAACACCGGGGTGATCATTCTGACGCTGCTCGGCTTGGCGGCCGCCGCCGCAGGAGCACGACGGATCAGATAAGAAACATTGCGGCCAGACCGAGCAAGGCGGAAAACCCGACGACATCGGTAACCGTGGTGAGGGCGACCCCGCCCGCCAGGGCGGGATCGATGCCCAGGCGCTGCAACAGCAAGGGCAGTAACACTCCCGCCAGCGCGGACACGACGATATTGATGATCATCGCCAGGCCGATGATGGCGCCCAGGGCGTAGTCGTGGTACCAGATCGTCGCCACCGCGGCGACCGCCAGCGCCCATATCACGCCGTTGACGCCACCCACCAGAAACTCCTTCTGCAGTACGCGCCAGGCGTTTGCCCGAGTTATCGTGCCCACGCTCAAGCCGCGTATGACGATGGTGAGCGTTTGCGTTCCGGCGTTGCCGCCCATGCTGGCGACGATCGGCATCAACACCGCTAACGCGACGAGTTTTTCTATGGTTCGCTCGAACTGGCCGATGACCCAGGAGGCGATGATTGCGGTGATCAGGTTGACGCCCAGCCAAACGGCGCGATTTCTGGTGCTGCGCCCTACCGGGGCGAAGATGTCTTCTTCCTGGCTCAGACCGGCGCGCACCATGACCGAATGGTCGGCGTCCTCGCGGATCACGTCTACGACATCGTCCACGGTAATACGGCCGATGAGGTACTCCTGATCGTCCACCACGGGCGCGGAAATCAGATTGTACTTTTCGAACGCCTTCGCCACCTCCTCTTGCGCATCCGTGGCCTTGAAGGTGAAAGGTTTGCGGTCGAAATGGATGCCCACGCGGTCCGTCGCGGGTGCGGTCAACAGCACCGACACGGGCAGCACTCCTTTGAGCCGGTTCTCGCGATCGACGACGAAGAGCTTGTCGGTGTACTCAGGCAGCTGCCCCAGCAGGCGCAGATAGCGGATCACGACCTGCAGGGAAATGTTCTCACGCACCGCAATCGGGTCCACATTCATGAGTCCGCCGGCGGTGTCCTCCGGGTGCGACAACACCTCTCCGAGACTCGCCCGCGCTTCCTTATCAACGGTGAAAAGGACGTCGGCCAGGACGTCGTCGGCAAGATCGGGGATGAGGTCGGCGATGTCGTCGATGTCCATGTAACGCACCGCCGTCACCAGGGCCTCCTTGTCCATACCTGCGAGCAGATCTTCGCGGACTCCATCCGGTACTTCAACCAATATCTCGCCCTTGGCGGTCGCCGGGACCTCCGCCCACACCGCCGGACGCTGTTCCGGCGTCAATCCCTCGAGCAGTTCGGCGATATCGGCGGAATGCATATCGCTGAGAAAGAGCCGTATGCGTTCCGCGTCATTCGACTCCAAGGCAGTGATCAGGAGGTCTAGATTGTCCATTTGCTACGGCTTGGAGTTGTTGGCCACGCGGATTGATCGTTGGTTTTGTGGAATCAACTTAACACAAAACCTGTGGGACCCGAATAGCGTCGTCTTACGGGTCGAGGGAAGGCGGATACGAGGTGGAGCGGACCTACTTCAGCTTTTCGACGAGCCTGCGAAGTTCGTTCGGCAGCGAGCACGTCAATATTTCCTGCACCGGATCCGACAGAGAGGACAGGTCCGTCTCGCGCACGATCTTCTTGATCTCCAGTAAAGAATCCGGTTCCATGCTGAAGGAGCGCAGGCCAAAGCCGAGCAGCAGCTTCGTATACTGCGATTCGCCCGCCATTTCCCCGCACATGGCAACGGGAATGCCGGCGCGGTTTCCCGCGTCAATGACCATTTTTATCAGGCGTAATACCGACGGATGTAACGGGTCGTAGAGATAGTTCACGGCGTCGTCGACCCGATCGATGGCGAGGGTGTACTGGATCAAATCGTTGGTGCCGATAGAGAGGAAGTCCAGCCGCGATGCGAACAGATCCGCGGCAATGGCCGCCGCGGGGACCTCGATCATGCCGCCGATCGGGATATCTTCGTCATAAGCGTGGCCCTCTCTGCGCAGTTCCCTTTTGGTTTCTTCGACCAGGTCCAGCACCTGCCCGAGTTCGTCCAGACTCGATACCATGGGGATCATGACCATGATCGGTCCGTAGGCGGAGGCCCGCAGGATCGCGCGCAGTTGCGGTTTGAAAAGCCCCGGTTCGTGCAGGCAAAGCCGGATCGCGCGCAGGCCCAGCGCCGGATTGGTGGTGATGCTGACGCTGGTACGCCCCCCGTCCACTTGCTTGTCGGCGCCGAGGTCCAGAGTGCGAATGGTTATCGGCCGTTGGAGGGCAGTCACTACCCGCTTGTAGGCGAGAAACTGTTCGGCTTCCGACGGCGGCTCGGCGCGGTTCATGAACAGGTATTCGGTACGGTAGAGCCCGACTCCGTCCGCATGCGCGCGTCTCGTCGCATCGATGTCTTCCGGCAATTCTATGTTTGCCATCAATTGGATGCGAATTCCGTCTTTGGTGACCGACTCGCTCGTGAGCAGGGTTTTCAGTTCACGACGCCGTTGAAGGATCTCGTTCCAACGGTCTTCGTACGCGGACAACACACCTTGATCCGGTGAAAGAATGACCGTGCCGCGCTTTCCGTCCACGATCAGCGTTTCTCCGTTGCGGACATAGCGGGTCGCGCCATGAAGGCCGACGATTGCGGGAATCTTCAGACTGCGTGCGAGGATGGCGGTATGTGAGATCGGTCCGCCCAGGTCGGTCACGAACGCCGTCATTTTCTGGTGCTTTAACATTACCGTATCCGCCGGCGTGAGATCCGTCGTCACGATGATCTTGTTTTCCAGGTCGTCTTCGATATCCCCGATGTTCGCCTGCTGCACGTTCAAGAGATTTTCCTGAATGCGGTTCACTACCTGGTCGATATCGGTCTTCTTGTCCCGCAGGTAGGGGTCCTCCATGGCCTCGAAAGCGCGCACCAGAGATTCCGCGTGTACCCGCAGCGCGGACTCGGCGTTGACATGTTGTTTGCGGATGGTTTTGATCGGCTCCTTGGAAATCAAGGGATCATCCAGCATGAGCAGGTGGGCGTCCATGAACGCCAGCACTTCGGAGGGCGCGTTCTCCGGTATATGATCTCTTATTTCGCTCAACTGGGCATGTGCAGCCTGTATTGCGTATCGCAAGCGCTGGATCTCGGATTCGACCTGATCGTCCGGAATAGTGTATTCCGGTATGTCCAGGGCCGGCCTATGCAGTACGAACGCAGTGCCGATCGCTATGCCTTTTCCTATTCCTGCTCCATGCAAGGTGAGCATTACTCGTCTTCCCCAAAGCGATTGTCGATCAACTCGACCAGATCACTCATGGCTCTCTCTTCGTCGCCGCCATCGATTTCCAGTTCCAGTGCGGTGCCCTGAGAGGCGGCGAGCATCATCACTCCCATGATACTCTTTCCGTTGATTCGCTGTTCGTCCTTGCTCAGAAAAATCTCGCTCTCGTAAGACGCCGCCGCTTTCACGAATACCGCTGCCGCGCGCGCATGCAGGCCGAGTTTGTTTGTGATGGTCACCGATCGCTTTATCATCCGATACGCGTGCCGTGGATGTTGGGAAACGGTCCTGACGTTGAGACTATCCTCAGGCGAGTTCTCGATGTCGCAGTTGCACGTTCAATGGTTGGCCTTTGAAATACTCGGCGAGTTTATACGCGACATACACCGATCGATGCTGGCCGCCCGTGCAACCGAGGGCAATAGTAATATAGCTCCGGTTTTCCGCCGAGAAATGGGGCAACCATTGTTCCACGAAATGCCGAACGTCCTCAATCAACTTCGGGACCTCTTCATAGCTCTCCAGAAATTCGACGACTTCGGCATCCATTCCGGTCAGGCCGCGGAGTTCGTTTTTCCAGTAAGGATTCGGAAGGCAGCGCACGTCGAATACAAAATCCGCGTCCAACGGCGTCCCGTGTTTGTATCCGAAGGATTCGAATAGCAGGGTCGGTGCAGAACTGAGTTGGCCGCCGGCAAAATCTCTGACCAGGCTGCGGAGTTCCTGGGGAGTCGTGTTGCTGGTGTCCATGCGTCGCGTGGCAATGTCCGAAATCGGGGCAAGTAGTTGTTTTTCTCTTCGGATCCCCTCGACGAGCGGCGTGTCCATATCGGTGAGCGGATGTTTGCGACGAGTTTCGCTGTAACGCCTGATTAACGTCGATTCGCTGGCCTCCAGGAATATCACTTTGAAATCTATGCCCAGCGTCCCCAGTTCTTTGAGGTTCACGGGTACCGATTCCAGGAAGCCGCGATTTCGCGCGTCTATGCTGACGGCGCAGCTGTCCAGTCCGTAGTCGACTTGCAGGATCTGCTGGGCGAAGTGGGGAAGCAGAACCGCGGGCAGGTTGTCGATACAATAGTAGCCCAGGTCTTCCATCGCCTGCAGCGCGATGGATTTACCCGATCCGGAAAGTCCGCTGACTATGAAGAATTTCAATTTACGAACCGACCCAATACGCGGCTGGCGCCTACCACGGCCTGAAGCGACTGGACGACGATAGACGCGGAACTCTCGCCGGCAAGACCGTTCGCTTAAAGCCGTGCGCTCGTCAGGATTTCGTAAGCCTCGGCCGGCGAGGGGCTCTTCTGCAATCTCTCTCGCAGGTCGGTATCGCTGAAGAGTTTGGCCAGGTGGGCCAGGATTCGAAGATGTTCCTCGTTGGCCTGAGCCGGCACCAACAGTGCGAACACCAGATTAACCGGTTTGGCGTCTGCAGCTTCGTACTCCAGGGGCGTGTCCAGCACCGCGAGCGCGCCGATGACCTGTTCCAGCGAGTTCACTCTGCCGTGGGGCAGGGCGACGCCTTTACCGATACCCGTGCTGCCCAATCTTTCCCGTTCGATAAGAATGTGAAACACCGTTTTCCTGTCCAGGCGTGCGTCGCCCTTAATGAGCAGGTTCGAAATACCCTCCAGCAGGCGCTTTTTACTGGACACCTGCCAGTGTACTTCGACCCGTTCCGGGGCCAGGAAATGACTGATATCGATATCGCTCAATTGGGAAACGGAGTGACGATTGACGACCCGTGCGAGAGATGTGCTCATTTTAAGGTTTGATCCTTGAGTGCGCCACCCGTTCTATGGTGATCTGTCTTCTTTTCCTTGTGTTTTTTTACTTGTCGGTCGAGTTTGCTCGTAAGTGCATCGATTGCGGCGTACATATCCTGCGCCTCGGCATTGGCGTGCAGGGTCGCGCCTTTTGCCTGAATAGTGGCTTCCGCTAGATGGCGGGTTTTTTCAACGTGGAGAACAACATTGGTGTTGGTGACATGGTCAAAATGGCGTTCGATCCGTTCCATCTTGTTGGTGACGTAATCACGTAACGGCGAAGTGACGTCCATCTGTTGACCACTTACTGTTATGTGCATAAGGACCCTCCATTAAGTTGCTGTGATGGAAGATTTCTTGTCTATTTATTGAGTTGACATGTTTCGCTCGAGCAATTCATAAGAGCGCTTTGCGTTGATTCGAGGGGGGAATGTTCATATGTTCGCGGTACTTGGCTACGGTTCTTCTGGCGACCCGGATGCCCTGCTTATCGAGCATTTGCGCGATCTTGCTGTCACTGATGGGCTTGGTGGGTGACTCGGTTTCGATAAATTTCTTGATCAAGGATCGGATTGCGGTGGACGAGCAGGTGCCGCCGTCGGACGTATTGACATGACTGGAGAAGAAGAATTTCAGCTCGAAAACGCCTCGGGGGCATAACAGATACTTCTGGGTCGTCGCTCGAGAAATCGTAGATTCATGCATGCTGAGAATTTCGGCGACGTGCGACAACACCATCGGCTTCATAGCTTCTTCACCGTGTTCGAAGAAATCATTCTGCTTCTCGACGATCACACGAGCTACTTTGATCAACGTGTCGCTTCGATTACGCAGGCTCTTTATGAACCAGCGCGCCTCTTGCAGTTGATCCTGGATATACTTGTTCTCCTGGCTGTTATCGCCGCGGCGGATCATCGATTTATAGGTTCGATTGATTCTGAGTTCGGGAAACACGTCGGTGTGAAGCTCCGCCTGCCACACATCTTTGATTTTTTTGACGATGATGTCGGGTGTGACGTATTTGGTTTGAATTGGCTGGATCAGGCTACCTGGACGTGGATTGAATCCCTGGATCAGTCGTATCGCCAATTGCAGGTCGTCGTTATCGACCTTCAGCAAGCGCTTTAACTGAGAAAAATCCCGGTTGCCCAGTAGTCCGAGGTGATCGCTGATGATCTTACGGGCCAGTTCAACCGTTGGGGATTCGTCCTCGAAAGGCCTGAGTTGAAGTAGCAGGCATTCCTTAAGATCTCGGGCGCATACGCCGGCCGGATCAAAATTCTGCACTTGGTGAATGACGGCCTCAATCTCGTCTAAATCCACCTCGGCGGCGTCGTCGAGCAGATTGATGATCTCGTCCACCGCCGACGTCAGATAACCGTCGTCATCTATGGAATCGATGACGGTTTCCGCGATCTTACGATCCGTATCGGAAAACGGAATCATGTGCATTTGCCAACGAAGATGATCGCGTAAAGTTGTGGGCAGACTGCTTCGGGCGTCGATCTCAAACCCCGAATCGTCGTCGCTGTGATGCCTCGTCGGCGCATGTGGAATGTCGAATTCTTCCCAATCCATGCCGGGCAGGCTCTCTTCGATGAGGGATTCGTCCGACAGCTTGATATCCGTGTCCGGAAGCGAGTCGGCATCGCTCGCGTTGCCGCCGGCGTTCAGGGAATCCAGACCTGCGTCAACTCCGTTCTCTGATTCGTATCCGTCAACCTCTTCCTCGTATTCTTCGAGGAGCGGGTTTTCTTCCAGAGCCTGCTGGATTTCTATGTGGAGTTCGAGCGCCGACAGTTGCAGTAGGCGGATGGCCTGTTGTAGCTGTGGCGTCATGGTCAGACGCTGCCCGAGTTTTAATTCCAACGACTGTTTCATGGGCTACGCGATGTCAACTGCTCCTGTATTAAACCGATCCGTTAGTCAAGGGATTGCACGAAAGCCATTTCCAAAACAGCTGCGGCGATCTTCGACTACGGCTGTTTGTCCCCGATATGGACGCGTGTTTGTTCACAGCTTGTTCTTTTACATTCTAGCTCATTTTAGTTGCCCGTGCCTTGCCAATTCCATCGAAATAACAAGCTGATTTATAAACGGAAATTCGAGCCCAGATACACTTCCCGTACTTCCCGGTGAGCCAGAATTTCCTCCGGGGTGCCGGATGTTAAGACCTTTCCTTCAGTTAAGATATAAGCGCGGTCACAGATCCCCAATGTTTCCCGGACATTATGATCAGTGATCAGGACTCCGATCCCACTGTTGCGCAGATAAGCGATGATTTGTTGAATATCGCCAACGGAAATCGGGTCAATGCCCGCGAACGGTTCGTCCAAGAGTATGAAATAAGGCTGCACCGCCAGAGCACGCGCGATCTCCACGCGGCGCCGTTCGCCTCCGGAAAGGCTGATGCCGATACTGTGGCGCTTGTGTGAGATCCCGAATTCCCGCAACAGCTCATCCGTGCGTTGCCGGCGCTCCTGGGCTGACAATTCCGACTGTGCTTCGAGAACGGCGGTGATATTGTCCTCCACGGAGAGCTTGCGGAACACCGAAGGCTCCTGGGGGAGATAACCGATACCGAGGCGTGCGCGTTCGTGCATCGGCAAATCACCGATATTGTCATCGTCGAGCCGTATTTCCCCGCTGTCGCGCCGAATCAAGCCGACGATCATATAAAAACAGGTAGTCTTCCCTGCACCGTTGGGTCCCAGCAGTCCGACTACCTGGCCGCTTTTCACGTCCAGATCGACATGATCGACGACATACATGCCTTTGTACTGCTTACAAAGGCCTCGCGTGGCCAGGGTGCTCATCTGCCGCGTGGCGGTTATTTGCTGCTGCTTTGCGGCGTGATGATGATTCTTGAACGGCTTTTCGGCTTTTCGCCTTTTCGTTCCGGGATCGTAGCGTCGCGTGGAGGAGGCGCCGCTCCTTTTACGCGCAACTTGTCCTTGCCCATATCGTAGATGATCACGTCGCCAAGCGCAGTATCTGATCCCTGTTTTAGACTCGCTGTGGTGAAGAGCGTGAGGGTGTTTTTTTCTTCGTCCAGAAGTATTTTTTTACCTTTGCCGATTACGTCGTCGTCTTTGCCGTCCGGGCGTTGGCGGAAAGTGGCGGGATTGCCCCAGGCGGTGGCATTCTGCATTCTTCCGTCTTTGTAATTGACGATGAGCTTGTCGGACGTGATCTGCAGCGTGCCTTGCACCACGGTGACGTTGCCTCTGTAGGTGCGAACGCCGGTCCTGAAGTCGAATTCCACGTCATCGGCTTCGATGACCGCCGGTTCATCACGATCGGTACTGAGTGCGAGCGTACTCACAGCGTAAAATACGGCAGAGGAAAAAACCAATGCTTGTATGATTTTCATTACCATAGAGACCTAAAAATTAGCAGTATCCGCGTTCGCTAGTTGGCCTTGTTTCGATCCAGATAGATCCGCATCTTTTCGGTAGTCATCACACCACCGGCGGCCTCCGAACCGCGGCCTTGGATCACCCGCACGTTCCCCGTCAACAGTATCTCGTTACCGTTCGACGACACCCATCCAGATTCCGAGTAGGTATGCCGGGGCGCCGATCCGGTTTCGTATTCCACCACATGAGGGTTGTCGAGCAGCGCGGTATCGTCATCGGGATAATGGACCATGCGCTCAGCCTCAAGCACGTAGCGTCTTCGCCCCTGCTCGTCCATCCCGACCGCCGTAAAATTTTCGATGTAATAGTCGGGATCGTGTCGTTCTCGGCCCTGAAAAGACACCGGCGCCTGATCGATTATACCGTACTGCAGCCATATGCTCAGTAATCCGAGGCCGGCAAAGACGGCGACATACAGAATTTTTTCCAATACGGCGGCCATCAGTCCGCCGCTCGATGAAAATAATCGCCCATGACATCGTCAAGTTTCGATTGCGCGTAAAGCAACAATTCGCACACATCGCGCACGGCGCCGTCACCCCCCGAGCGCGGCGTGACCCAGTGCGCCACCCGCTTGACCGCTTCGTGCGCATTGTCTACGGCGATCGCCAGGCCGCATTCCAGCAACAAGGGGATGTCGACCCAGTCGTCGCCGGTATAACTGCACTCCGACAGGTCCAGCTTCAGTTCTTTCGCCAGCGCCCGTGCCGCCTTCAACTTGTCCATCCGGCCGCTGAGCACGTGGGAAATACCGAGCTCCGCGGCGCGGTGTTGCAGGGCTTCGGAGGTCCGGGCGGTGATGAATCCGATTTCGAGCCCCGCACGCTGCAGCGCCTTCAGCCCGTGTCCGTCGTGGACATGAAAGCGTTTTCTTTCGGATCCTTGGTCGTCGATGTAAAGCGCGCCGTCCGTGAGCACGCCGTCGACGTCGAATAAGACGAGCCGAACCCGCTCGGCGATTTCGCACACATCCGCCGGTACGTCAAAAACGGGCTCCCACTGACCCGCCATCACACAACCCCGGCCCGCAGCAGGTCGTGCATATTCAATGCACCCACCACTCGGTGTCGTTCGTCAACTATGAACAGACCGTTGATGGAGTTGGTGCGCATCATTTGGATACATTCGGCCGCCAGTGTGTCCGAACGCGTCGTGATGGGATCTTTGGTCATTACCGAACCGATTCGACAGGTTCGGATATCAAGATCTTGATTCAGGGTGCGGCGCAGATCGCCGTCCGTAAATATTCCCATGAGCCGGTCGTCGTGATCGACGATGCCGGTCATTCCCAGGCCTTTGCTCGTCATCTCCACCAGCGCGTCGCGCAGCAGTGCGTCGTCGGACACCAGCGGCACGTCTCCGTTCTTGTGCATGAGATCGCTGACGTACAGCAAAAGGCGCCTTCCGAGCGCGCCGCCCGGGTGCGCACGCGCGAAATCGAGCTCTGTGAAACCGCGGCTCTGCAATATCGCCACCGCCAGAGCGTCTCCCATCGCCAGGGTCGCGGTGGTGCTCGCAGTCGGTGCCAGGTTCAGCGGGCACGCCTCTTTCTGGACGCCCACATCGATGCACACATCCGCTTGCTGCCCGAGGGTGGAGGCGGGGTTGCCCGTGAGCGCGATCAACTGCACCCCCATGCGTTTGATGATGGGCAGGATGGTGAGGATCTCGGGCGTCTCGCCGGAGTTGGATACGGTAATGAGCAAGTCGTTGGGGGTGATCATGCCGAGATCACCGTGGCTCGCTTCGCCGGGGTGGACAAAAAATGCCGGCGTTCCGGTGCCCGCCAGGGTGGAAGCAATCTTGCCCGCGACGTGCCCGGATTTACCCATGCCGACGACGACCACCCGCCCGCGGCAGGCGAGCAACAGCTCGCACGCACGGTCGAAATTATTTCCCATGCGGTCGGCGAGTTCGGCCACGGCCTTGGACTCGATATCGAGAACGGCCCGCCCGTGCTGGACGAATTTCGTCTTCTTCAAATCTTGCAGGGAGTCGTTGACAGTGGCTGCAGTATAACCCAAACCCCCAACGCGAATGATCCCGGAACCGCGCGTCGATACGGCGTGCGAAAGGGCGGGAGGGGCCCTCACCGGCGGGTCCGGGCGCACGGCCGGGGCGCGACGAGCGCAGCACTGCTTACATCGCGCTTGCGACCGCTGGCACAATAGGCGCACACCAGAGATCCGGACGACAATATGTCGAACAGCATTCTCGTAGGATGCCGTGGCTGGAAACACCCGCTGTGGACGCCGGGCTTTTACCCGGAGGAATTACCGGAAGATTGGCGTTTCTGCTACTACAGTAACGAAGTGCGCAGCGTGTTGGTGCCGTACGCGGAGACGCTCGATGAAGATCCTGCGCGGTGGCGGAACGAGTGCGACCAGGGGTTTCGGTTCGTGTTCGAACACGAACTCCGTGCGGGCGTCGACGGCGATTCGACGGAACTCCTCGGGCAGCTGTTGACGCGCATTCGGCCCGTTGCCGATCTCACCGCCGCGATCCTCCTGTCGGTACCGCGCCGGCGAGCATTTACCAGCAGCGAACTTGCCCGACTACTTGAAACCGTAAAGGACGTTCCCTTGTGCATGGATATATCGCGCATGGATAACAGAAAGGAGATGCGGGCGATGCTGCAAAGAAACGCCGTTGGACAGACGTGGTACCCGATGTGTGACGCCGCCACTCCCGTCGGTGGATTCCAGATCGCTCTGGCCGAGCGCGCCGAAGTCCCGAAGCTGCGGGAGATTTTGGAGAGTCTGCGGAACCACGCCGAACGCGGGCGCGGTGCCGCGCTTTTTTTTACGCAACCGGAACAGGCCCCGGAGCTGGCCCTCCGGGCGCGCACTCTGGCGGAGATCATGGGTGTTTGATGGGAATCCGCCGCGGTCTGCTAGAATTACGCCCCGCCAAATACATGCCCTGACCATTGTAGACCTCAATGCCCGACGCGACTCGGCCGCAAGAACGCCTGATTGAAATTCGTGATCTGCGCTTCTCATTCGGCGGCAATCAGATCTACGACGGACTCGACGTAGCTATCCCGCGCGGCAAGGTGACCGCCATCATGGGTCCAAGCGGATGCGGCAAATCCACTTTGTTGAACTTCATCGGCGGAAGGTTGCGGCCAGACCGCGGAGACGTTCTCGTAAACGGTGAATCGGTGCCGTCTCTGAATCGGGGTGACCTGTTCGACCTCCGGAAGCAGATGGGCATGATGTTTCAGAGCAGCGCCTTGCTAACGGACCTCACGGTTTTCGAAAACGTAGCCTTTCCGCTGCGGGAACATACCTCGCTGCCGGAGGCGTTGATCAAGACCCTGGTCCTGTCGAAACTGCAGTTGGTGGGGCTGCGTGGCGCGCGCAGTCTGATGCCGTCCGAATTGTCCGGAGGCATGACGCGGCGCGTGGCCCTTGCCCGGGCGATTGCGCTCGATCCCTTGTTGGTCATGTACGACGAACCCTTTACCGGGCTGGACCCGATTTCGATGGGCATCATCGTGAAACTGATACGGGAGGTCAACGACGCCCTGGAGATGACATCGGTGGTAGTGACCCACGACGTCGCCGAGGCGTGCAGTATAGCCGACTACGTCTACCTGCTCGGGAACAAAAAAGTCGTAGCTCACGGCACCCCCGAGCAGATGCGGAACACCGAATCCGACGACGCGCGTCAATTTATGGCTGGACTGCCCGACGGGCCCGTGGCCTATCATTATCCGGCTCGGGATTACCGTGAGGATCTGTTTCTGGAAGACCTGAATGAATAGCGTCAGCCTGCTGGGACGGTGGGCCATCAACAGCGTTCTACGCCTCGGGCGCGCAGCCGTGTTTCTCGCCGTCACGCTTATCGCTTCGGTAAAGATTCTGCGCCGCTTTCGATTGGTGGTGCAGCAGGTTTTTGCCGTGGGCGTACTCACTGTCCTGATAATCGTTGTATCCGGGCTGTTCGTCGGTATGGTGTTGGGCCTGCAAGGTTACAATACGCTGGTGGACTTCGGCGCCGAGTCGTCCTTGGGCCTGGTGGTCGCCCTGTCGCTGACGCGGGAGCTTGGACCGGTGTTGACCGCCTTGTTGTTCGCCGGTCGCGCAGGTTCCGCGCTGACGGCTGAAATCGGTTTGATGAAGGCGACCGAACAATTGGCGGCGATGGAGATGATGGCGGTTGATCCCATGGAACGCGTCATGGCGCCGCGTTTTCTCGCCGGGTTCGTCGCCATGCCCCTGCTTGCGGCGATGTTTACGGCGATCGGCATCGTCGGGGGGCACCTGATCGGAGTCGGTGTCCTGGGCGTCGACAGCGGCGTGTATTGGTCGGCCATGCAGGAGGGCGTCGACGTCTACGACGACGTCCTCAACGGTGCCATCAAAAGCGTCGTCTTCGGATTTGTGGTAACCTGGATCGCAGTATTCGAAGGCTACGACGCGGTTCCTACCTCAGAAGGCGTAAGCAGGGCAACCACCCGAACCGTGGTGATTGCCTCGTTGGCAGTACTGGGGCTCGACTTCCTACTAACATCACTTATGTTCACCGAGGTGTAGGCCATGAACAGGAACGCAGTGGACTTATGGGTTGGATTGTTCGTCGTTGCGGGAATAGCGGCGCTGACGATGCTGGCGCTCAGAGTCGGAAATCTCAGCGCGGCGAACACCACCGATACGTACAAGGTGACGGCGAAATTCGGCAACATCGGGGGATTGAACGTGAAGGCGCCGGTGACCATGGCCGGAGTTCGGATCGGGCGCGTCTCGCGCATTGAAATCGACCGCGAGGACTATAGCGCGGTGGTGGAATTGGCGGTCGAGCGCCGCTACGACAACCTGCCCCAGGACACGAGTGCGGCGATTCTGACGTCGGGCCTGCTTGGCGCCCAATACGTGGGGCTTGAACCCGGCGGCGACGAAACCTATCTAAAAGAGGGAGACCGTATTTTAATAACGCAATCCGCCGTGGTGCTGGAACAGTTGATCGGTCAAATGCTGTTCAGCAAGGCCCAAGGAGACGGCTAGATGAAGATGCGAATGTGGTTTTACACAAATTTACTCGCGCTGCTGACGCTCGTGAGTGTTTCTGCTTCGGCGTCGAGTTCGCCGGACGTGCTCATCAGGGACACCACGGAAAAGCTGCTGGCGGAATTGAGCGCAAACCGTCAGGCGCTGATGGACGACAGTCAGAGACTATATCGGCTGGTCGACGAGGTGGTGCTTCCGCACTTCGACTTCAAACGCATGTCTCAGCTGGTACTGGGCAGATATTGGCGCCAGGCCACCGAAGCGCAGCAGCAACAGTTCGTAGAGCAGTTCAAGGCCCTGCTGGTGCGAACCTACGCCACGGCGCTGTTCGAGTACACCGACCAGGAGATCGAGTACAAACCGTTCAGGGCAGACGAAAAAGAGAACGTGGCCGTAGTCAAGACCGAGGTGCTGCAGCCCGGTGGAGGGCCGAGGATACCGTTCCATTATTCCCTGCTGAAGGACGGCAACAACGACTGGAAGGTATTCGACGTGAGAGTGGACGGCATCAGCCTGGTCACCAACTACCGTACGTCCTACGCCAGATTAATCCAAACCAACGGTCTCGATTCACTGATCTCCTCGCTCGCCGACAAGAACAAAACCGTGACCCAGTGAAGCCGGAATTGAAACGTGAATCGGCTGGTAGCTACTCATTGTCCGGCGCCCTCAACTTCGAGACCGTAGCGTCGCTGTATGACGATGCGGACATTGACATGACCGAGCGAGAAGTCTCGGTCAGCCTGCGCGAGGTGCGCGACGTTGACAGTGCCGGTTTGGCGTTGCTCGTGGAATGGTGTCGTCAGGCGGAGCAACACGAATGCCGGTTGCAGTTACAGGGCATACCGCCGCATCTTCAGAATCTGATTGACGTCATGGGGTTGAAGGACATCTTGAATCGGGCCGAGGGCTAGCACGGCGCACGGCTTTTCCATGGCAGCGTTTCCGGCTGTATCAATCGAAAACCTAAACAAGCGATTCGGGACGGTCCGCGCGCTCGAGAATATCGAGTTCTCCATAGGCCGGGGGGAATTTTTCGGATTGCTCGGCCCGAACGGGGCCGGTAAATCGACGTTGATCAACTGCATGGCCGGACTGGTCCTGCCCGATTCGGGGAGCATCGCGGTAATGGGCCACGATGTCGTCACCGGCTATCGTCATTCACGGCGTCTGCTCGGGGTGGTGCCCCAGGAGTTGGTCTACGATCCCTTTTTCCAGGTGCGGGAGGCGCTGCAGTTTCAGGCTGGGTATTTCGGTCTCGGTAAGGAGAACGACGACTGGATAGAGGAGCTTCTCGTGACGCTCCATCTCGTCGACAAAGCGGAGACCAACATGCGCGCACTATCCGGCGGCATGAAAAGAAGGGTATTGATCGCGCAGGCGTTGGTGCACAAGCCTCCGGTGGTGGTATTGGACGAACCGACCGCGGGTGTGGACGTTGACCTGCGCGCTTCACTGTGGCGTTTCATCCAGCGGCTGCACGCGGAGGGTCACACGATTTTATTGACCACCCATTATCTGGAGGAAGCGGAAAGTCTTTGTGAGCGCATCGCGATCTTGAACCACGGTTCGGCGATAGCGGTGGAAAAAAAATCCGAGCTGCTGGCGAGAGGCATCTGCAGACGCCTGTACATTACTGCCCGCAATAACATAGACAATATTCCGGAACAGCTGCGGGACAAGGTGCAGCATGTGCAAGGTCAGTCAATGGAATTGCGTTTGCGTAGAGACAAGGATTCCGTCGTCACCGTGCTCGACGCCATTCGGGAAGCAGGGGTCGATATTGCCGACATCCGTGTGCAGGAGGATCGGCTGGAAGATGTGTTTGTCCAGATGACCGGTGACAGAAACGCGGAAAGGGCCTGAAATGTACGGTGTCTATACCCTTTTCTGCAAGGAACTGTTGCGGTTCTGGAAGGTGGCGTTTCAAACCGTGCTTGCGCCCATCATCACCGCTTTCCTCTACCTGCTCGTTTTTTCCCACGTGTTGGAAGATCGCGTCACCGTGTACGAGGGCGTGAGTTACACTGCCTTCCTCATACCCGGCCTCATGATGATGTCTGTGATACAGAATGCCTTCGCCAACAGTTCTTCCAGTTTGATTCAATCGAAAGTAACCGGAAACATCGTCTTCATACTCATCACCCCGCTGTCGCACCTCGGATTGTTTCTCGGTTACATCGGTGCAGCGATGGTACGCGGCGTAACCGTCGGACTGGGCGTGTTCTTGATCGCGATACTTTACGTCAAAGTTCCGGTGCACAACCTCGCCGTGATCGTCGGGTTTGCCGTGCTCGGCAGCGGGGTGTTGGCGGTGATGGGCGTGATCGCAGGGATCTGGGCCGACAAATTCGATCAGCTCGCCGCATTCCAGAACTTTATAATCATGCCGCTGTCTTTTTTAAGCGGAGTTTTTTACTCGATACATTCTCTGCCGCCGCTCTGGCAAACGATGTCCCGGATAAACCCGTTTTTTTACATGATCGACGGTTTTCGCTTCGGTTTTTTCGGGCAATCGGACGTTGCCGTGGAAGCGAGCTTGGTCGTCGTGGCGACGGCGTTTATCGCGCTGTCGGCGCTCACCCTGGTATTGCTGAAGAGCGGTTACAAGTTGCGCGCCTGAGTCGCCGAGCGCGATGACCGTTCGAGCGGCCGGTCCGCCGGTTTGCTCGCGGAACAAAACCCCGTTACGGAGCACGGGGATGGACGCGATGCCCGCACGGTAACGTGCGGGCCACGGACGATGCCGGATGCGGCTCTGCCGACGGACGGCCGAGTCCAGTGCATCCCGGTATAGCCGGGATGATTCCCCGCGCACGAGCGCGGGGAGATG
>CAMYIN010000048.1 GCA_947258495.1 uncultured Gammaproteobacteria bacterium | reverse complement strand
GGCCGCAGCGAACATCGTCGCTTCCGCCCACGCTGTACGGCATCGTTCCGCGCACCTATTGTGGACACCGCGTCGGTTCGCTTATGGGGGAGGCGGAAAAGGGCGACGGGGACCCCCTCGATATCTGCGTGGTCAGCGAACGGCCGATAATCCACTCTGAGGTGATCCTGGATGCGCGCGTCGTCGGTGGATTGCCGATGAATGATCACGGCGAGGCGGACGACAAGATTATCGCGGTGCTGGAGAACGATCCGGTATGGCACGGCGCGAACGACATCGGCGACCTGCCGGAGGTGGTGGTGGAACGCCTGCGTCACTACTTCATCACCTACAAGCTTAGACCGGGTGAAAAATCCGGAGTCTCCATCGATGAAGCCTACGGCCGCGAACACGCGCACAAGGTCATACTCGCGTCCATAGCAGACTACGAGGAGGAATACGGCAGTTGAGCGCCGCATCGAAGGCGGAATCGACGTCCCTGTCTCCGCGAGGGGTCAGGGAACGTCGTTCGTGGTGACCCCTGCTCACGGCGACGAAGTGGCGGCGAACCGGTTAGGCGCATAGACTTTATTGGCTGACAGCTTCTACCGCCATTGGCTAGCCGGCGGTGTTAGCCTGTCGAGCCACGAAGCGGGACGATCTGTCCAGATGCAGTTTCCGTGTTCTTGCTCGAGCCTTCGAATTGCTCGCGGTAGGACTTCCGAATGGTGTCGAACTCCCCCTGGCAGGCGAGGAAGGCGTCCACTACCACCGGATCGAAGTGCCGGCTGCGGCCTTTGAGGATTTCGTGGACCGCGTCTTCGTGCTCGCGGGCGGGTTTGTAGACGCGTTGGGTGGTGATGCAGTCGTAGGCGTCACTCACAGCCACAATGCGTGCACTCAGCGGGATCTCCTCGCCTGTCAATTGGCACGGATAGCCGGAGCCGTCCCATTTTTCGTGATGAAAATAAGCGATCTCCATGCCCATTTCGAGGAACGTGTGGTCATCGAAGTCGTCGATAACCGAGCGCAGGGTGCGGGCGCCGATGACGGTGTGCTCGCGCATGATGTCGAATTCCTCGTCGGTCAGCCGATCCGGCTTGCGCAGGATTGCATCCGGTATGCCCACCTTTCCGATATCGTGCAGGGGGCTGGATTTTTCGAGCTGGTCGATGAATATATCGTCAATGCGATCGGCGTACGGGGATTTCCGGAGCGCCACGGCGATGCTCCGGCTGTAAGCCGCGATTCGCTCCAGGTGGCGGCCCGTGTCCGTATCGCGGGACTCGGCGAGTCGTGCCAGGGTCACGAGCGCCATGTCTCTGGTTCTGAGGATTTCCGCGGTGTGCTTTTTCGCCTCCAGGGCCTGGGTCTGCAGCGAGGTACTCATCTCGTTGAACTCGTTGAGCAGTTTGCCGATTGATCCGCGTTCGCGATGCTGGATTTGGATGCCGAGAGAGCCTTCCGCGATCTGATTGGCGGCATCGATGAGCTGGAGAATGGGTCGGCTGGTCCGGTGCGTGAACCACCACGCCAGCGCGAGCGCGGACAAGAAGGTTGCAAGGAGGGCCGCGCCGAGGGCCTGTGTGGATTGTTTGATGCGAGCCTCGGCGGCCGCAGTGCGTTGTTTGAGATGCGGTGTCGCGACGTGGCGGATCTTGCTCATCAGGTATATGAGTTGTTCACCGATGCGTGCCACTTCGATCTGCATACTCTGCCGCAGAGTGTTGTTGCCAATCGCAGTCACGTAGCGGCTGAACCCCGATTTGTATTGGTCGACCAGCGTCACCCCGCGTTGAATCATGCTGTTGCTGGAACCCAAGTGGTGACAGTTTCGGCACGCATTCATCTGGGACTCGAGGTCACGGATAGTCGCGACCACGTGATCGAGATTGTTGGCGAATACGGTTCCCGAAACCTCCAGCGCTTGTTTCGAAAGCACGATCTGCCGTTCGAGATTCTGCCTCAGGTCCTCAACCTCATGTAACGTGATTATCCTGTCGAGCTCTTCCGAGGCCTTCCACAGCAGATGCATGCCGAGTCCGTACCCCGCGCCGAACAGTGCGAACAGCAGCGTGAGGGTGACCACGAACCGGCGCTTCATCTGTTTGTGTAGCTGTAACTTTCGATGTCGATGCCGGCCTTGGCTGCCAGGTCATAAACCGGACTGTAATCTTCCGTGTGCGTCACCTCGAATCTCAACGCCTCCATCTTGCGCAGGATTTCTCTTCCCTCGGCTGTCTTATCGAGATCGAGCAACAGCCCACGGACCTGCTCTTTCACACCGGGTTCGACCAAGGTCGACATGAACAAGCCGTTAGACGGTACCCGCGGCGACACGGCAAGAATCCTCAATTCCTCCTTGACACGGGGGTCGACCCGCATCCGCCAGTCCATTACCGTGTTCTTGGCGGCGCCCACATCGGCTTCACCGTCGAGTACCGCCGACACCGTTGCGTCATGACTTCCCCAGAACCGTACCACGGAGAAGAAGGTGCGCAGATCCTCCACACCGTACGTTCTCAGGTGAGCCCGGGGGAACACGTAACCCGCCGTGGTGGCTCTTTCGACCAGGGCGAGCCTCTTGCCGCGCATGTCATCGATAGTTTCGATACCGCTGTCCTTGCGTACGAAGATCCTGCCGAAGTACGTGGAAGTGCCGTCCAGATTGACCGGCCTGGCGACGGGCTCCATGCTGAGCTGGGCGCTGGCTAATCCGCCGGTAAAAGAACCGAGGAAAGCGGCCTGGACCTCATGGCCGACGATGCGCTCGACGATGTTGCCGTAGCGGCTGAGCATGGTCAGTTGGAAGTCGGCGTCGACCTTGCTCGACAGGTACTGGGCCAGGGTCTCGTATCGCGCCACCTGGTCGAAGATGTTTCGTTCCGGTATCAGGCCAATCTTTATCGTCGGGTTATCGGCTCGCGCCGCCGGCGCCCCAGACCCCGCCGCCGCCAACACCGAAATGATCAACACAACGAGAAAGGCTCTGTACCGTGACCCCGGCAATCTGGCCAGCGCCGCAGAGCCGCTCCAGTCGTGCTTGTAAACAGTCATACCACCGCATGTCATCGAGACCGCGCGACGGCCTATAGACGCGAACCCCGATAAAAGAGCGGCGGATGCCAACATGGTTGTCATCACAATTCCCCCGCCTCTAATAAAGTATAGTTGAGCGTTACAGATGATCCAGAATCCGCGATATTCCCTAGACGAGTGGGTGCAGATTTCGATGACGGCGCTTTGTGAAGGTCAATAACGGAGTTTTGTTCGCGAGTCTGTTGTTCTTACAGGGGGGCCGAACCGCGGGATCGGCGGGTTCTTTAGACTGAGAATAAGATTTTCCACTCTGCGTCCCGCGTGTGTGTTGGGCCGGCAGGAGAACCCCGGCGACCGGTGAAACTGTTACGCCGGAGCAATCGGTGGTGATTACTGATTGGTTAGGTCCAGTAGCCCGGACGCTGATAGATCTCCCGCAAATGGTTCACGAAAAATTTCACTTTCGCGGGGACATTTGGCTGCTGCGGATAGACGGCGTAAACGTCGTATTCGGTGCTGGTGAAATCATCCAGCACGGTGACCAGCTCTCCCCGTGCGAGTTCGCCCTGGATTTCCCAGGTGGAACGCCAGGCTAATCCGAGTCCCTGACAGGCCCAGCGATGCAGCATCTCGCCGTCATTGCAGTCCGGGTTTCCGCGAACTCGGACAGTCACCGGCTTTCCGTCGTCTATGAAATCCCACCCGCGTTGCTGCCCGCCCAATGGATTGAACGCCAGGCAATTGTGCCGCTCCAGGTCCGCCAGCGTCTGCGGCACGCCCTCCCGGTTCAGATACGACGGCGCGGCGCACACGACCCTGCGGTTTTCGGCGAGCTTTATCGCTACCAGGTCGAGATCGTAGATGCCGCCGATGCGTATCGCCAGGTCGTAACCTTCGCGCGTGACGTCGGTTACCCGATCATCGAGGTAGAACGACAGCCGCACCTGGGGATGTTGGGATAGAAATGACGGCCCGTGGGGCGCGACATGGCGGCGTCCAAAACCCGCCGGCGCGGTCACGCTCAAGTGTCCGGTCGGGCCATGCCGGGCCGAGGTCAAGGACTCCTCGGCGGCGGCGAGATCCGCCAGCAGCGATTTACACTGCTCGAGAAACGCCATGCCTTCTTCGGTCAGGCCCAGATAGCGGGTCGAGCGGTGCAACAAGCGGCCTCCCAAGCGCCGC
>CAMYIN010000047.1 GCA_947258495.1 uncultured Gammaproteobacteria bacterium | reverse complement strand
AGATCCTGATTATGCCGAGTAATCAAGCACTACTCTGTGGCCTAACTTGCTGACAATAAAGAGCATCATCACAGCCGAACTATCCACACTCGGAATAATCCGGAACTCGGAATAATGCTTCTTATGCCGAGCTCGGCATAAGAAGCATACGACTGCCGCCTGGCTGGTGAGCAGCGGTGTGCCGCTGCCGGAGGTGCGCGACTTGCTCGGGCACACCACGGTGGCCATGACGGAGAAGTACGCGCACCTGGCACCGGATAATGTGCGCGCCGCGGTCGCGATTTTGGATGGAAGTCGGTCACACTTTGGTCACACCGGTGATCGACAGGCAGGGAAAAATGTGTCGTAAGCTATTGATAAACTTGGTGGCTATGGGTGGACTCGAACCACCGACACCGGCATTATGAGTGCCGTGCTCTAACCACCTGAGCTACATAGCCATTTGCCGTTGCGCTTGCGTGGGCGTGGGATTTTGAGTTGGTTGCACTATGTTGTCAATGCGAGACCGGGCTAGACGTTGAATCGAAAATAAATCACGTCTCCGTCCCGCACGACGTAATCCTTTCCCTCCAAACGCATTTTACCCGCATCCTTCGCGCCCTGTTCGCCCCCGCACGCGAGGTAGTCGCGATGATCGATGACCTCCGCGCGAATGAACCCGCGCTCAAAGTCGGTATGGATGACCCCCGCCGCCCTCGGTGCCGTCGCACCGGCGCGCACCGTCCAGGCCCGGGCTTCTTTGGGCCCGACGGTAAAAAACGTCTGCAGTCCCAACAATCGATAGCCGGCCCGGATGACGCGATGCAGCCCCGGCTCTTCCTGACCGATTTCGGCCAGAAACTCCTTCTTGCCTTCGTCGTCCAATTCGGCGATCTCGGCTTCAATCTTGGCGCATATCGGCACAACTTCCGCATTCTCGGCGACAGCGATTTCCCGCACGGCGTCCGAATAAGGATTGTTGTCGAACTCGTCCTCGTCGACGTTGGCGATGTACAACGTGGGCTTGGCGGTCAATAGGCACAACGGCTTGACCGACAGTTCCTCCTCTCTATTCAGCGGCAGTGTGCGCAGACCGTGTCCACCGTCCAGATGCCGGTGTATTCGATTCAACATCGCGCCCAATTTGATCTGCTGCTTGTCGCCCGCCTTGGAGGCCTTTTCCGCTCTAGCCAGGGCACGGTCGACGGTATCGAGATCGGCGAGCATCAGTTCGGTGTTGATGATCTCGATATCGCTGCCGGGGTCTACGTCACCCGACACGTGGGCGACATTTCTGTCCGCAAAGCAACGCACCACATGGGCTATGGCATCCACTTCCCGGATATGGGCGAGGAACTTATTGCCAAGACCCTCGCCCTTCGAGGCGCCGGCAACGAGCCCGGCGATATCGACGAATTCGATGGTGGTCGGCACCACACGCAGCGGACGCGCTATCGCGGCAACGGCGGCGAGGCGCGGATCCGGCACCGGTACAATGCCGACGTTGGGCTCTATGGTGCAGAACGGATAGTTTTCCGCATCGATAGCCGCGTTGGTGAGGGCGTTGAACAAGGTCGATTTGCCGACGTTGGGAAGCCCGACGATGCCGCAACGAAATCCCATTAAGAATTAATCCGGGTCCGGCGCTTCTCGGTTTGGGCTGTGCAAGCTGTTCATGGCCAGCTCGAAATCGCCTCGCACGATCTTCGGCAGCTCTTGCCTCGCCGCCTGAATGGAGTCATTGATGCGCTCTTTTTCCTCCGGCGTCGGAGGTTGCAGCACGTAACTGGTCACCTGACTGCTGGATCCCGGATGGCCGATGCCGATACGTACTCGTACGAAGTCCGGCGCGCCCAAGTGGTTGATGATGTCCCGCAGTCCGTTGTGCCCACCGTGCCCGCCCCCGACCTTGACCCGAACCACACCGGGCGCCAAGTCGAGGTCGTCGTGCGCGATCAATACCTGGTGCAGAGGAATCTTGAAGAACCGCACGAACTCGGCGACCGACGAACCGCTGCGGTTCATGAAGGTCTGTGGCGCCAGCAGTCGAACCGGGTGACCGTCGACCTGACCGCGGGCGGTCCATCCCCGGAAGCGTTGCTCGGGGCGCAGTTCGGCACCGAGGTCTCCGGCGACCGCGACCAGGAATGCATAGCCGGCGTTGTGCCGGGTTTCCGCATAGCGCGGCCCGGGGTTTCCCAAGCCGACGATGGCTGCGATGGGATCCGCCACCAAATACGGGCAATCGAAAATGACGTCGGGAAGCGCTTGCCTGCCGGCCAATCCAGGGCGGTCGGGCCGCTATTCCTTTTCGCTCGGCTCTTCTGCTGCCGCCTCCTCTTCGGGAACCTCGCCTTCCACAGCCTCCAGCTCTTCGACCTCCTCGGCCTCTTCCAGTTCGGCCACCTTCGGCGCCAACACTGTCGCCACCGCTTGATCTTCGCCGCCGTGCGCCAGGGCGACCAGTTCAACACCCTCCGGAAGTTTGATATCGCTCAATTTCACGGAGTCGTGCAGGTCAAGTTGCGAGACGTCCACCTCGAGATATTCCGGTAGAGCGCTCGGCAGACAGGTAATTTCTACGTCGTTCAACAAGTGAGACATGATGCCGCCTTGCATCTTGACGCCGGGTGCAGTGTCCTCGCCCAGGAAGTGCAACGGTACGTTGATACGCAGTTCTTCGGTTGCGCTGACGCGCTGAAAATCAAGATGCAGCACCTGCGGTTTATAGGGATGCATCTGCACATCACGGACGATCGCCTGTTCGTCTGCGCCCGAGGTCTTGATCGTGATGATCGCCGAATAGAACGACTCGACCTCAAGATTCCGCAGTACTTCGAGATGGTCGAGCAGAAGGTTCTGGTTGTCCTTACCGGCGCCGTATATCACCGCCGGCACTTTGCCGCCGCGCCGTATACGCCGAATTGCGCTGGTGCCGGTCTGATCGCGGGTTTCCGCGTTCAATTCGAAAGCTGTGCTCATTGATCGTTCTCCTGCTCAATTCATCGTGTGCATCATTATTCCAAAAACAGCGAACTCACCGAGTCGCCATCGGCAATGCGCCTTATCGCCTCGCCCAGCAGCTCAGAAATGCTGAGCTGCCGGATCTTGGCGCATCGTTCCGCTTGTTCGTTCAACGGTATCGTGTCCGTGACCACGACCTCGTCCAATTGTGACGTCTCTATGCGTGATACCGCGGATCCGGACAACACCGCATGCGTGCTGTAAGCCAGCACACGAATGGCGCCGGCCTGTTTCAACGCCCCGGCCGCTTCGCACAGGGTGTTGGCGGTATCGACCATATCGTCCAGCAGCACGCAGATCCGGCCTTCAACCTCGCCGATGATATGCATGACCTTGGCCTCATTCGCCTTCGGCCGGCGTTTGTCAATGATGGCAAGGTCGGCGCCGAGATGTTTCGCCATCGCCCGCGCCCGAACGACGCCGCCCACGTCCGGCGACACGACCAGCAGATCTTCAGGCCGGTGGTTCTCGTTTTTCCATAGCTCGCCCCAGAGAACCGGAGAAGCGTAGATGTTATCGGCGGGTATGTCGAAAAAACCCTGTATCTGATCGGCGTGCAGATCCATGGTCAACACCCGGTCGGCGCCGGCGGTGCAGATCATGCTCGCCACCAGCTTCGCGGTTATCGCCACACGCGCGGTGCGCGGCCGACGGTCCTGGCGGGCGTAGCCGAAATACGGTATCACCGCCGTCACGCGTTGCGCCGAAGCTCGATTCATGGCGTCGAGCAGCACCAGCAATTCCATTAAATTGTCGTTGCTGGGGGCGCAGGTCGGTTGAATGATGAAGACGTCCCGCTCGCGCACGTTTTCCATCACTTCCACCATAACCTCGCCGTCGCTGAAGCGGCCGACTTGCGCTTTTCCCAAAGGAACGCCCAGATAGCGCGCGACCTTCTGTGCCAGCGCCGGATTGGCATTACCGGTGAATATGGTTAAATTATCGCTCGGCACTAGGCTTACTCAATCTTCAAATCTGGCTGGGGTGGCAGGATTCGAACCTGCGAATGCCGGAATCAAAATCCGGTGCCTTACCGCTTGGCTACACCCCAGTTGTCAGGGGTAGTGCACGCGTCTACGACTCCAGGAGCGGATGGACATCGATTCCCTGCGCCACAAAACCTTTAAAAGTTGCGGGTCTTCGGTCCAGAATCTCCCGCCCTTTTGACGCGCTCTCGACTGCGAGAAACACCGAAGATCCCGTCCCGGTCATGCGCGCGGCACCGTATCGACCGAGCCATCGCAATGCGGCGTCGACATCCGGGTAGATCTTCCTGACCAGCTCCTCCAGGTCGTTTCGACCCCTGCCTGCGAGAAAGTCGCGTATTGTGATCGGGCGCGTATCGGGTGTCAATTTGTAGCGCGCAAATACGGCCGCCGTCGACACCGATATCGGAGGAACGATGACGACGAACCAGCGCGGCGGCAGAGCCACGGGAGTGAGGCGCTCGCCGACGCCTTCGGCCCAGGCGGTTCGGCCGCGTACGAACACCGGTACGTCCGCGCCGAGCCGCAGACCGATCGCGCACAGCTCGTCCACGGAAAGACCGAGGCTCCAGAGCCGGTTGAGGGCGCGCAGAGTGGTCGCGGCGTCGGAGCTGCCCCCGCCCAATCCGCCGCCGATGGGCAAGCGTTTGGAGATGTGGATATCGACACCGTACTGGCTGCCGGAGACCTGCTTGAGCAGGTGGCCGGCGCGGACACAGATATCGTCCGCCGCGGCGATACCGTCGTTCCCGTGGCGCAAGACGTCACCGTCTTCGCGCACCGTAAAGTCGAGCGCATCACCGTAGTCGAGCAGCTGGAACACGGTCTGCAGTTCGTGGTACCCGTCATCCCGTCGACCGACGATCTGCAAAAATAAGTTGAGTTTAGCCGGCGCCGGCCAGCTGCGACCGGACCCCGGGCGCGCGTCTTCGACTCGCTTCAAGTATCTGTCAGGGACCATGCCTTGATCACAAGCCGGACTTCCACGCGTTCGCCTTCGCTAAGTTCGTTCTGGTCGGCAACCGCAGGATGCTCGGTCAGGGCCCTGAGGAACACCTTGCGCGGCAATTCGACGCCATCGTAGTGGCGGTACTCGATGAACCGTATTTCCCAGCCGAATTGCCGGAGCTCTGAGAGTCGTCCCCAGGGGTCGATGACCGACTCGAACGGCTCCCCGGCCGCCGGCAAACCGAGGATCCAATACTTCATTGCGCCGAACGGGACGCGCCAGCCGGCCACCCGGTAGAGCAGTTCCTCCGCGTTGTCGGCGTAGTAGGTTTCGTCTTTATTGTTTTTCAGCTCGGCGCCGGTTGCGGTCTCAGAAACGACAATGCGCCCGCCCCCCAACGGCCCGTACAGATTGATGCTGTGGTCGTCGCCGTGCCGCTCCCAGACGATCGTCGCCTGGCCGCCGCGCTGATGCGTACGCACGCCCAATTTGCCGTTGATCTTCCACTGTCGAAGGGAAGCGGTGCTCGCCAGGCGAACACGCCATGCGGCGTCGGGATCGACCGCGGGAGGCCGTGGCGGGCTCACCGCACACGCGGTGAGCGCCACCGCCGCTAAGAGATGCAGCGACGGCCAGGAGCGAAGCCGGGTCACTGTTTCAGTTTTTCGATGGTGGTTAGCAGGACGTCGTTGTCCGGGGATTTTTTCAGCGCCCGTTTCAAGACTTTTTCGGCGCGTGTCTTTTCGCCGATGACCCACAGCACTTCACCCAAATGGGCCGCAATCTCTGCGTCTTCGCGTTTTTCCAGCGCTCGCTCCAAGTACTCGATGGCAAGTTGATGATTGCCCAGTCGATACTGCACCCAACCCATGCTGTCCATAATAAAGGGGTCCTCGGGCTTGAGCTTGAGCGCTTGATCGATCAATTCCAGCGCCTCCTGGTAGCGCTCGGTCTGATCCGCCAGGGTGTATCCGAGGGCGTTCAATGCATGGGCGTTCTGCGGTTCCTTTTCCAGCAGCCGGCGCATGTCCTGTTCGTGCAACACCAGCAGGTCGAGCTGCGCGGCCAGCAAACCCCGCGCATACAGCAGGTCGGTGTTATCGGGAAACTGCTGCAATCCTTCGTCGAGCAGCGTTTTCGCATCGGCGGGGCGCTTGGCTTCGCGCAATACGTGCTCTTTGCTCAGAATCAGCCGCACGTGCTCCTCGTCGTTGCGTGGATGCATGGAATCAAGATGAGCGAGACCTTTTTCGTATCCGCTTTGTTTGCTGATCACGCGTGCCAGGGACACCTGAGCATCGAATAAAAGATTCTCGCTCCTTATCTCCTGATACCATTTTGCCGCTTTATCGTATTGCTTTCGCTCGGCGGCGATTTGACCCAGATAGAGCCGGGCCTGATCGTTGTCGGGGCGCAGTTCCACCGTTTTTTTCAGGTAATTTTCGGCATCTTCGAATCGATCGAGTTGCACGCTCAGCAAGCCGGCGGCGAATACCGCGTCTACGCTTTTGGGATCGCGTTCCGCCAGTATTTCGAAATTCTCCAGCGCCGCTTCACGGTTTTCTTGATCGATCAAGTAGCGCGCGTAGTGCAGACGAATCTTGTTGGCGCCGGGATATTCCCGCAAGAACTCGTCGCTGAACCCACTCGCCCCATCAAAGTCCTGCTGCGAGATATAATATGAAAATTTCGCGAGAGCCGCCTCCTGCCAACCTGGACGCAACGCCAATGCCTGGTTCAACGCACCGAACACGATCTCAGATTGTTTGAGCCGGTCGGCCAGGAACGCCATGGCGTAGTAGGCGTCGGCGTTGTCCGGATGCATCTGCACCAGGCGGTCCATCAACCCCATCACGTCTTCGGATTCACCGTGAACTGCCAGCTGTTCGGCGATTTGTCGATAGACGATGCCGATCTCCGACTCTCCGGCCCGTTGTATCAACTCCTGAAAGTGGTTTTCCGCCGCGTCGAGGCGGCGCTGCACCATCAATATAGTGCCTATGGTTTGTAACGGCTTGCTGTCGGCGGGCCGCAATTCCGACCACAATCGTGCGGCCTGTAGAGCCCGCTCGTATTCCTTGGCCTGCAGCGCGACGGTACTGGCGCGCTCTGCAAGCCGGTAATCGCGCGAACTCTTTGCGGCACCGTGGAGATGTCGCGCGGCTTCCGAAAAGTGCCCCCGTTGTACCGCGATTTCTCCGACGAGGATGTCGTAGAACAGTTCCGCCGTCAGCTCGACCGCCGGCAGAGCGGTTTGTGTCTCGCTCTCCGCCGTCTGGACCTCCAGCTCGGGTTCTTCGACAACGGCTTTGGGATTGGCCGCGCACCCGACCAGCCACACACCACAGGCCGCAAGCGACCACCTGAGAGCACGGCCCCTTGGGACCATCACCCGAAAAAATTGGCTATTTCTACTCATCAACTATGGGACAACATAATACTAGAAATTGCTTATACCGCACCTGATGCACCCTGGCCCAATGCCGGGGGAAACGCCGCGCCTCGCACGGCGCTCCCTAGATTATTGCCTGGGAGACGCTATCATGGTCTCACAACTTATCCAGCGAGTCAGCATCTCACCGCGGTTGCTCAATGAATTCTCTTGTCCTAATTATGGTGGCAATTGGCGTATTTGCCATGGGTTACCGCTTTTACGCCAAATTTCTCGCCCTCGGGATATTCCGCATCGACAACCTCGCTCCGACCCCGGCCTTCCACCTTCAAGACGGACACGATTTCGTGCCCTGCAATCGCTGGCTACTTCTGGCTCAGCACGCGGCGGCGGTTTCCGGCGGCACGACCCTGGTCGGCACCGCAGTGGCGATCACCTGGGGCTGGGTCCCTGCGTTCCTCTGGATCGTCGTCGGCAGCGTCGCCGCCGGCGGCGCCTACGCCATTGGCACGTTGTGGGTCTCGTTGCGTTATTCCGGCGCGACTCCGCACCGGCTGGCGAGGGAGCTGGTCGGCAGGGTCGCGGCGACACCCTACCTGGTACTTACGGTACTCGTGCTGCTGCTGCTGAGTACCGTGCTGACGCTCCTGCTCGCGCAGTTTCTGGCCAACCACGCGGCCATAGGATGGCTATTTGTGTTGTTGATCCCAGTGACTATTGTGGTACGGCGACTGCTTTTTGCGAGCTCCGCCAGCGACACCCTGGTCAACATCGGATTAGTCGCGGCAATTTTCATTGTCGGCTTGGTACTGGGTTGGTTGCTGCCGTTATCGGTGAATTCGATCGGCGCTTTCCAGTCGTCGCTGTGGGGCGTGGTGCTCGTCCGCCCTGAACACATGTGGGGCGTCGTCGTGCTGGTCACGGCCTATGCCGGCGTCAAGGACCCGATCTGGCGCAGTATGCGTCCACGGGGGGTGCTGTCCGGGCTGTTGATCGCCGTCACAGTGTGTTCGATACTGGTCGGCGTCGGTGTCTCCGCCGCGGACGTGGACGCACCGCGGATAAACGATCAAGCCGCGCTGCCCCACCCCTTCGTATTGATTTCTCTGGTGCTGACGGGCGGCGCGTTCGCGGGAAACCACGCGTTGTTGTACACCGGTGCTTCGGTGCGCCAGCTGGAGCATCAGAAAGACGCGCCGCTGTTGGGGTACGGCGGTGTAGTCGCCGAAGCCCTGGTGGCGCTCACCGCGGTCATGGTTTTCAGCGTCGGCTTCTCCGACAGTACCGTTTGGCACCAACTCTACACATCTTGGCCCGAGAATGAGCCGCTCGTGCTCTGGCTCGATGAATTCGTCGCGCGCGCCGCCGCCGTGCTTTCCGGATTCGGCGTCCCTCGCGGATTGTCGGAGACGCTCATCGCGTTTGTGGTCGCGCTATCCATATTCTGCGCGCTCGAAGGAGCGCTCCGGTGCCTGGGTTCCTTGGTGATGGAGAACGCTGGGCGTCTCGACAACCGATCGCGCCTGATCGCGAACCACGGCCGGACGCTGACGTTTGTCACCGTCGCCGTTGCGGCGCTGACTATTTCCTATTCGCCGCTCGATCTAGATTATTGGTATCTGATCGGTATTGCCGGACAGTGGCTCTCCCCGGCGGTGTTCGCCCTTATCGTAATTGCGCTGTCGCGACTGGGGAGGTCGATCATGCTCATGGCGGTACTTCCATTGGTCCTGTCGCCGGTGTTTCTGTGGGGGACGCTATGGGTCATGTGGCAGTGGTGGAATGAGGGGCTCTGGCTAGCGCTGATTACCGCAGGTATGATATTGCTGCTAGGATTATGGGGACTGATCGTCACAACCATGATGGCTTTTCAAATACGGCGACAACAGGCGTCTGCAATGCCGCTCCGTCCGCCCGGACTTTAATACCGGGCAGTGAACATAGGCGTGAAAGCAAACGCCACGACATCCATGCAACCAGTGCTTTACGCCGATTCCGATCGCGCTGACGACATGCACCTGCTGGCCCTGGGTTTGAACTATTCGACGGCTCCCGTCCGCATTCGGGAGAAGGCCGCGGTAACGATGGAGCACCTCGGTGACGCGCTGCGTGACATCTCGCGGCACCGTTTCATCAGCGAGGCGGCGATCGTCTCGACCTGCAACAGGACCGAACTCTACTGCCGGCAGGAAACACCGGATGCCGAGGCCCTGATCGACTGGTTGTGCCGCTATCAGGATCTCAAGATCGACGTCATCGGACCCTACGTCTATCGCCACCCGGGAGTGGACGCGGTACGGCACGCGTTCCGCGTCGCGTCCGGTCTGGATTCCATGGTCCTGGGAGAACCCCAGATCCTGGGCCAGATGAAAGAGGCCTTCAGCATCGCCCACAAGACCGGGGCGACCGGCAAGATCCTGAATCGATTATTTCAGCAAACCTTCAGTGTCGCCAAGCAAGTGCGCACCGACACGTCGATCGGGGCGAGCGCAGTATCGGTCGCGTACGCAGCGGTCAGTCTCGCCAAACGCATCTTCACCGACGTCAGCCAGCAAAACGTGTTGTTGATAGGCGCCGGCGATACGGTTGAGCTGGTGGCGCGACATCTTCGCGATCAGGGCGTCAATAAAATTGTTGTCGCCAACCGGACCCTGGAACGGGCACAGCGTCTGGCTCAGGGGTTCGACGGCGAAGCGATCTCGCTCTCGGAATTACCCAATCGCTTGAGCGAGGCCGACATCCTGGTCTCTTCGACCGCCAGCACGCTGCCCATTCTCGGCAAGGGGGCCGTGGAGCAGGCGCTCAAGGCGCGCAAACACAAGCCGATGTTCCTCGTCGATCTCGCGGTACCGCGGGACATAGAGGAACAAGTCGGAGAACTGAACGATGTCTATCTGTATACGGTCGACGATCTGACCGAGGTCATACAGGAAAACATCGACTCCCGCAAAGCGGCAGCGGAGGAAGCGGAAAAAATCATTGACCTGCATACCGAACAGTTCATGCGCTGGCTGAAAGGCCTGGACGCAGTGCCGACAATCCTGGAGATCCGTGAACAGATCGACGAAATTTCCGAGCAGGAGCTGCAGAAAGCGAGACGACGACTGCGCGCCGGCGACGACCCCGAACAGGTCCTGGCGCAACTCGTCCGCGCCCTCAGCCAGAAGTATGCCCACGCGCCGAGCAATGCCCTGAACAGAGCCGAAGCCGACCACGCGTTGATTGAAGCCGCGCGCCGCCTCTTCAATCTGGCGGAAGACGAGTAAACGTGAACTCTTCCATCCGGGCGAAGTTGGATCTTCTCGTCCAACGGCGGGAAGAAATCAACGCCTTGCTGTCGGACCCCCGCGTAATAGAGAACCAGGCGCAGTTCCGGGATTTGTCCATTGAGCTGTCCGATATCTCGCCGGTGGTCGAACGATACAAGAGCTTCGGCTCCCTTATCGGTGAACTGGAATCGGCTGAGCAGATGTTGTCCGACGCCGACAAGGAGGTACGCAAGCTCGCCCAGGAAGAGATCAGCGGACTGCGCGAACAGGTCGAAACCCTGGAGCAGGACCTCAAGAATCTGCTGCTGCCGAAAGACCCCAACGACGATCGCAACATCTTCCTGGAAATACGAGCGGGCACGGGTGGCGACGAGGCCGCCCTGTTTGCCGGTGACTTATTCCGGATGTATACGCTATACGCCGAACGCCGTGGGTGGAAAGTGGAAGTGATGAGCAAGAGCGAGGGAGAGTACGGCGGATACAAAGAGATCATCAGCAGAATTGCGGGCCGGGGAGCCTATTCGCGCTTGAAGTTCGAATCCGGCGCCCACCGGGTGCAGCGCGTGCCGGAAACCGAGTCCCAGGGGCGCATCCATACCTCGGCCTGCACGGTGGCCATCCTGCCGGAAGCGGACGAGATCGACGAGATCGAGCTCAGCGCGGACGAACTGCGCATCGACACGTTCCGCGCGTCCGGCGCCGGCGGGCAACACGTCAACAAGACCGACTCCGCCATACGCGTCACACACCTCCCGAGCGGAATCGTCGTAGAGTGTCAGGACCAGCGATCCCAACACAAGAACAAGGCGCAAGCCATGTCGATCCTGCGATCGCGGCTGCTGGAGGCGGAAGTACAAAGGCAACGTACGGAGGAGGCTGAAACCCGGCGAAACCTGGTGGGCAGCGGAGACCGGTCGGAACGCATTCGCACCTACAACTTTCCACAGGGGAGGATCACCGACCACCGTATTGGTCTGACGCTTTACAAGCTCGAGGAGTTCCTGCAGGGCAACCTCGATCCGGTGATCGAGCCCTTGGTTGCGGAACACCAGGCCGACCAACTGGCGGCTTTGTCCGATGAACCCTAACGCTTCTACCTCGAAGTGGGCCCAGCCAAAACCGTGACGCGTTGTACCGCCGACCTCCCTGCTCAGCACACCCCGGATCACGATCCCGAGGCGACCGACGTGGGCGCCGCCCGCGCCTGGATTTGTCGAGCGCTGCGCGGCATCTCGGAGACCGCGGCGCTGGACGCCGACCTGCTGTTACAGCATTGCCTCGACCGGGGTCGCGCCTGGTTGCTGTCACACCCCCTGGCCCCGATATCGACCAAAGAACGGGACTGCTTGCGTGCCTCGATCCGCCGCAGAGCGGCCGGTGAGCCGGTCGCCTACATCACGGGGACCCGTGGTTTCTGGACCCTGGACCTGCGCGTCACCGCAGCCACCCTGATACCGCGCCCGGAAACGGAAGTCCTGGTCGAGCACGCCCTGGCCCGCATCCCTGCGGACAGGCCGCGGCGGGTCGCCGACTTGGGAACCGGTTGCGGCGCCGTCGCCCTGGCCTTGGCCCGCGAGCGGCCGCAGGCTCGCGTCGTCGCCACCGACGTCTCCGCCGACGCCCTCGACGTAGCCCGGAACAACCGCAGGCAATGTGGTATGCATAACGTCGAGTTTCGCCGCGGCGACTGGTTCAGCGCCGTCGAATCGCAGCGCTTCCACCTCGTCGTCGCCAACCCGCCCTACGTGGCGCTGGGCGATCCCAGCCTCTCCCGCGACGGTGTCTGCTTCGAGCCGCCGCTGGCGCTGCTCGCCGGGGCCGGCGGCCTGGACGCGCTCGAGGTCGTCATAAACGGCGCGCCGCGGCATCTCCACACCGACGGCTGGTTGTTGGTCGAGCACGGTTGCGACCAAGGCGCGGCGGTGCGACGATTAATGCGGGAGAGCACGGGACGCAGTGTGGCGACGTTTCGGGATTACGCCGGCCTGGAGCGCGTCAGCGCATGCCGTTTCGGCGCCTGACGCCTGCGGAGGACGGATAAACCTGTCTGCGCGATCGGAACTGGGGTACTCTTTGTTGATCCGCAAGCACCCCCGCTGCCACAGACTGCATGCATGACGAACACGGCCGAGATAGAGCGCATCTTCCATGAGGCACCGTTTATCCGCGGGCTGGGACTGGAGCTCATCGGTTTCGGCGAAGGACGTTGTGAGACACGCCTGGATCTGCGCGACATGCACCGGCAACAGGACGGATTGGTGCACGCCGGGGTGCAAGCGACGGTCGCCGACCATACCGCGGGAATGGCGGCGGCGACGCTGATTGGCATCGATAAGCTGGTGCTTACCACCGAGTTCAAGATCAACCTGCTTCGCGCGGCGCGCGGCCAAAGCCTGCGCTGCAAGGCCCAGGTGCTGAAACCGGGAACGCGCTTGAGCGTGGTGGAATCGGAGTGGACGGTGAAGAACACCGCGTGGCCCGGCCCCGCGTAGGTCTCGCCCTCGACGGTGAAGCCGGCCTCGCCCCAGCTGACGGGACTTCGGGTGCGAGCGAGGAACTCGGCGACCACCGGAGCGTGGTCGGTGGGGCGCGGAAGCTTACGCGGGGCGGTATCGATGGTCGCCGACACGCACGAGGCGCACAACGCCTCGCTGGCGAGGATGTGGTCGATGCGCAGGCCGAGATTGCGCCGAAAAGCCCCTCCGCGATAATCCCACCAGGTGAAAGACTTTTCCGCCTGGGGGAACTTTCGAAACGTGTCGCAAAGGCCGCTGTCGAGCAAGGTCTGAAACGCCTTGCGCTCCGGTGGGCTGAACAAGACCCTGCCTTCCCAGAGTTCCGGATCGTGCACGTCGGCGTCCTCGGGCGCGATGTTGAAGTCGCCGAGCAGCACGAAGCGCCGATGACGCGTTAGCTCCAGCTTCACGTAGTCGGTCAGCCGTCGTAACCACTCGTGTTTGTACGCGTATTTGTCCGATCCCACGGACTGTCCGTTCGGTACGTAGACATTGAGGACCCGGAAATCACCGATCGTGGTTCCCAGCACGCGGCGCTGCGGGTCCGCAATGCCCGGAAGATCCGTTACGATGTCCGTGGCGGTCGTCTTGCTGAGCGTGGCAACGCCGTTGTAGGTCTTCTGGCCCGCGTAGACGACCCGGTAGCCGAGCGCTTCGATTTCGTCCACGGGAAAATCCGCGTCCACAAGCTTCGTTTCCTGTAGACACAGGATCTCCAGCGGATTGTTCGCCAACCAGTCGGATACCTGTGGAAGACGAACGCGGAGAGAATTCACGTTCCACGTCGCGATCTTCATGGTCGCACCTGAAGTCCGGGGTCAACCGGACCGGTCGCTCCGATTCAATAGGTTTTGGATTCGGACCCCGGAACCCCCGAGTCCGACGCTGCGGTGGAACCCGATTGATCAAGGTTCGGCGATTCCTCGCTCTGTTCCGGGACCCGCCGCTGCGCAAGCGTATAACCCGCGCTCACGAGCTGTTGGTGGATCTCCGAAATGCTGAATCCGGTTATCGCCTTGTCACCGATGACGAGCACCGGTACCGTCAGCTGCCCGGCCGTCTCCTCGAGCTCCTTCTGCGCCGCGACGTTGCCCTCTACGTTTTTCTCGTCAAAAGGGACCTTGTTCTGATCGAGTATCATCCGCACCAGGTCGCAGCTCTCGCAGACCGGTACGCTGAACAACGTTACCGGTTGGTTCTCGCCCGACTGCTGCGTGGCGTCCGCATCCGCGGTCGCCGAAGTTGTATCCGGGTCACCCGGCATCACCGTCGCCTCACCCGGAGGGGGCTTGTCCTGGTACGTGACGCTGCCGTCGTTATCCACCCACTTGTACATCTTTCCCGCCTGGCCCGACAACGGCGCTGTCGCAACCGCTGCCCCGATCAACCCGGCGACACACCACGTCAGCAAACATTTTTGCGGCTTCATTTACTCACCTCATAGTGCAAGGACTAGATAAGTATAGCCGGGCCCGGTAACGCGCCATGCGCCCTAGCTCACCAGACCGCTGTGCCGTAACAGCGCGTCGATTTTCGGTTCGCGGCCGCGAAACGCGACGAACAGCTCCAACGGATCCCGCGCACCACCCTGCTCCAGGACGTTTTCCAGAAACGCCTTCCCCGTATCCGGACTGAACACACCGTCTTCCTCGAAACGACTGAAGGCGTCCGCCGAGAGCACTTCGGCCCACTTGTAACTGTAGTATCCGGCTGCGTAACCGCCTGAAAATATATGAGAAAAGCTGTTCTGGAATCGATTGTAGCCAGGCGGAAACACCACCGCGACCTCCCGGCGAACGGACTCCAGGAGCCGCTGCACGGACTGCTTCTGCTGGGGCCGATGATCGAAATGCAAGCGCATATCGAACAACGCAAACTCGATTTGCCGCAGCATCTGCATCGCGGATTGGAAGTTCTTGGCGGCTTTCATCTTGCGCAGCAACTCCCCCGGCAGCGGCGCGCCGGTCTCGTAGTGCCCACTCACGATGTCCAGCGCCTCGCGCTCCCAGCACCAGTTCTCCATGAATTGGCTGGGCAGTTCGACCGCATCCCATTCCACTCCGTTGATACCCGAGACTCCGACGTAGTCCACCTTGGTCAACATGTGATGCAATCCGTGTCCGAATTCGTGGAACAGCGTCACGACTTCGTCGTGGGTAAGGAGTGCCGGCTTGCCGGCAACGGGTGGAGAAAAATTACACGTCAGATAAGCCACGGGGGTTTGCACGCCCTCGGCGTCGCGTTTGCGGCTCACGCAATCGTCCATCCAGGCACCGCTGCGCTTGTGCGAACGGATGTACAGATCCACGTAAAAGCGGCCACGAACCGCGTCCCCGGAATCACGAATCTCGAAGAAACGCACCTCCGGATCCCAGACGTCGTCGTTGCGGATTTCCTCGATCGTCAGCCCGAACAGCCTGCCGACCACATCGAACATTCCCCGCAGCACTCGATCGGCGGGATAATACGGCCGAATGTCTTCGTCGCTGAAGCGATACAGAGACTGGCGCAGCTTTTCCGAATAGTAGGCCAAGTCCCAGTGCGCAAAATCGTTCACCCCGTACTCGGTACGCGCGAAACGCCGCACCTGGCTGTGCTCTTCTTCCGCCGCAGGCCGCGAGCGGGCGGCCAGGTCGCGCAGGAAATCCAGGACCTGCTGCGGAGTCGTTGCCATCTTCGTCTGCAGTGAAACCTCGGCGTAATTTTCGAACCCGAGCAGAAGCGCGGCCTCCAGTCGCAACGCCAATATCTGCCGAATCAACGGGGTGTTGTCGAACCGGCCCGCATCGGGGCCGACATCGCTTGCCCGGGTGACGTACGCCTCGTACATCTTTTCCCTGAGCGCGCGGTTGTCGGCATGCATCATGAAAGGGAGATACGACGGCACGTCCAGGGTGAACTTGTACCCGCCGATTTGATCGCGCTCCGCCATCTGCCGTGCCATGTCGATTGCGGTGTCCGGCAGACCCGCGAGGTCGCGATCGTCTTCGATGTGCAAAAACCAGGCGTGGGTCGCGTCCAGGACGTTACGATCGAACTCGTTTGCAAGCTTTGCCAGTTGTTGTTGTATTTCTTTATACCGCTGCTTCTCCGCAGGCGGCAAATCTACCCCGGCGAGCCGAAAATCGCGCAAAGCGTTGGCTATGATTTTGCGTTGCGCGACGTCGAGGTCGGCGTACTCCGGCCGTGCATGCAGGATTTCATAGCCGCGGTAAAGGGCCGCGTTCTGGGACAATTCGGTGTCGTAGGCCGAGAGCTTCGGCAGGCACGCCTCGTAGGCCTTCCTCAAATCCGGAGAGTCCTTGACAGCGTTCAAGTGCGACACGGGCGACCAAACCCGCGCCAGGCGTTCATTGAGGTCTTCCAGCGGTTGTGCGAAGTTGTCCCAGCTCGCGCGGTCCCCCAAGGATTCCAAGATCTTCAGTCGAGCGCGATTGTCGGCCAGTGTCTGGTCGATCGCTGACTCGACGTGCTGCGGCAGGATATCGCGAAACTTGGGCAAACCGCGCGTTTGAAACAGCGGATTGTTCTGGTCCATGCTATGCATCCTGGTCCAGGATCATTTACCGGAGCCAACTTTACCACGTATCCTGGCACCACCACGTTTGCCAGTTACCAGCTGCATTGATGAGCGATCGATACGATTTTGTGGTTATCGGTGGCGGCAGCGGAGGCATTGCCGCCGCGCGCCGGGCCGCCTTCTACGGGGCACGGGTACTGCTCCTCGAAGCAGCACGCATTGGCGGCACCTGCGTCAACGTTGGATGCGTTCCGAAGAAAGTCATGTGGAACACATCCCGCATCGCGGAAATGCTCCAGGATTCCACCGAGTACGGTTTTGACGTCGCCAATCAAGGATTCGATTGGGCCGTGATCAAGCGCGCACGCGACCGCTATATTCAGCGCTTGAACGAAATTTATCACCGCGGTCTGCGCGAATCAGACGTGGACAAAATCGAGGGGCACGCGCGCTTCACGGACAACCGCGCGGTGGAGGTCGACGGGCAACGATTTCGAGCGCATCACATTCTGATTGCCACCGGAGGAAGTCCGCAGGTTCCCGACATTCCGGGGGCGGAACTGGGGATCACCAGCGACGGGTTCTTCGAGCTCGAGCATCGACCGCAGTCCATGGCCATCGTCGGCGCCGGTTATATTGCGGCGGAACTCGCGGGAGTATGCAATGCCTTGGGGTGCAAGACCACGCTGGTGCTGCGCAAGGAGCAATTGCTGCGCAGCTTCGACGCGACCTTGAGAGAAACGCTGCTGGAGGAAATGGAATGCACCGGGATCAGCGTCCTGACACGCGTGGACCTGCACAGCACGGAGCAAGCGGATAACGGTCGATTACTGCTGCGTCACCGGAACGGCGAAGCGATCGGCGCCTTCGAATGCGTGCTGTGGGCCATCGGGCGGCTGCCCAATACGGCGGACCTGGGTCTGGAGAACACCGATATCGCTACCGACGACGCCGGATTCGTCATCACCGATGGGTACCAGAATTCCAACGTGGAAGGAGTATACGCGGTGGGAGACGTCAGCGGCCGACGTGCGCTGACGCCGGTTGCCATCGCCGCGGGCAGGGCGCTGGCAGACCGTTTGTTCGGCGGCAAACCCGACGCCACGTTGGATTACGAGAACGTTCCGAGCGTCGTATTCAGTCATCCGCCGATCGGCACCGTCGGGCTGACCGAAGACGAAGCCTGTGAACAGTTTGGACGTGGCATGGTGAAGATATACCAAAGCCGATTCACCAACATGTACTACTCGGTACTGCGCAGAACAGCGCCAACCGTGGTAAAGCTGGTCACCGTGGGCGAACGAGAACGCATCGTAGGTTGTCACATCATCGGCGATTTCGCGGACGAGATCATCCAGGGGTTCGCGGTGGCGGTGAAGATGGGAGCCAGAAAACGCGACTTCGACAACACCGTAGCCATTCACCCCACGGCAGCGGAGGAGTTGGTCACCTTGCGCTAATCGACGGCCTCTAAGCCGCCATGGCGGCAAGGACCGGCCTAGTGTCCGGAGTGCGTCGGTGCCAGACGTAAAACGATTCCGCGGCTTGTTCAACGAGCATGCCGATGCCGTCCGCGCATTTCTCGGCGCCCTGTTCATCGGCCCAACGCAGAAACGCGGTGGGCCGATCGAGATACATCATATCGTACGCCAGGGCGCCGGGGCGGAACACGCGCACCGGCAGGGGCGGGATTTCGTCACGAACGCTCGCCGAGGTACCGTTGATGACGATGTCGAAGCGCTGCCCCGCCAGGTCCTCGAATCCGCATCCGGCAAGACAGCGGAAGGAGGAGAAATGGCGTTCCAGCTCTACCGCCCTGTCCACCGTTCTGTTGGCGATCACCAACAGCTCCGGTGCCTGTTCGAGCAAAGGCCCGAGTACGCCTCGCACCGCTCCTCCGGCTCCGATCACCAGGATTCTTCGGTCGCTGACGGCGTATCCCAAATTCGCCGTGATGTCCCGGAGCATTCCCACTCCGTCGGTGTTGTCCCCGGTGGTGCGACCGGATTCTTCAAAGCAGATGGTGTTGACGGCTCCGGCCAATCGCGCCCGCGGGGTCAGGTCGTCGACCAGACGACTGGCCTCGATTTTGAACGGAAGCGTGATGTTGAGCCCTCGTCCTCCGGCGGCCCGAAAATTCGCTACGGCCTGGTCCAAGCCGCCTACGTCCACCTGGATTTTCTGGTAATCGATGTGCATACCGAATTGTTTCGCAAACATTCGATGTATCTGCGGCGATTTGCTGTGTGCGACCGGGTTGCCCATGACGGCGTATAGCGAGGCCGCTCGTTCGAAATCGAAAAGGTCAGCCATGGCGGTGCGTTGACGTCAGCGTGATGGCGGGGTCATACGGGGTCATTCCGGAAGCACCGACTCCGCGGCGCACAGTTCATCGATAGTCTCACGATGGCGAACTAAATAGAATTCATCGTCGTCCACCATCACCTCGGGTGGGCGTGGTCGGGAATTGTAGTTCGAGCTCAGCACCCAACCGTAGGCGCCGGTGTTTCGGATCGCAAGCACGTCGCCTTCGACGACGTTCAGATCACGGTCCTTTCCCAGTACGTCGCCGGACTCGCACACCGGACCGACGACGTCGTAGCGCCGCGTCTGCCCCACGGAGTCTGAGAGCAGGGGGACGATGTCGTGCCATGCGCCGTACAAAGCCGGCCGCACGAAGTCGTTCATGCCGGCGTCCACTACGGCGAAATTCTTGTCGCCGTTGGATTTCACGTATTCCACGGTGGTCAGCATGATTCCCGCGTTGCCGACGATGGCACGACCCGGCTCAATGAGCAGGGGAAGATCGAAGCCGCGCGCGCGCATGCCCTCGATCAGGGCGGCGACGTAACGCGCGGCGCCGGGTACCTGTTCGTCGCGGTAGCGGATGCCCAGGCCACCGCCGATGTCGACGTGCTCTATCGGGATGCGCTGCTCCTCGAGATCTTCGACCAGACGCAAAAGCCGATCCAGAGCGTCGGTGAACGGCAGCATGTCGGTAATCTGTGAACCTATGTGCGCGGCGACGCCGAATATGGACACGTTTTGCATATCGGCCGCGGCGCGATACGCGGCAATGGCCTGCTCCAGGGGGATTCCGAATTTGGAGTCGCGCAGACCGGTGGCGATATAGGGATGGGTATCCGCGTCGATATCCGGGTTCACGCGTACCGACACCGGGGCCACGACTCCCGCGCGCGCCGCCAAGGCGTTGATCCGCTTCAATTCACTCGCGGACTCGATGTCGAAACAGCGTATGCCGACCTCGAGGGCCCGGGTAATCTCGCGTCTACTCTTGCCGACACCGGAAAAGACCACTTTCGCCGGGTCTCCGCCGGCGCGCAACACCCGCTCCAATTCCCCTTCCGAAACAATGTCGAACCCGGAACCCAGGCGCGCGAGCGTACTCAAGACCGCCAGGTTCGAATTCGCCTTGACGGAATAACAGATCAGGTGCGGGTATTCGCCGAAGGCCGCGGACATCTGCCTCCAGTTGCCTTCGATGGTACTGCGCACGTAGACGTAACAGGGCGTACCGACCTCTGCGGCGATCCGGGCGAGCGGCACCCCGTCCGCATAGAGTTCGCCGTCGCGGCGCCGAAAGCCGGTCAAGGGCGCATCTCCGGAGCTGAATCGATACGATCGCCTGCGTCCAACCGCGGCGCTTTCAGTAACCGCTGCCGCTACTTCCCTTCTTGGTTTTTTCCTGCTCTTGCGACGCTGCGGTCTCTTTGCTCTTGGTGTTATCGGTGGTGTCCGGCAGAAACAACGGTCCCTTCTGGCCGCAGGCCGTCGTCACGGACAGTCCGCCGAGTATTGCTGCAAGTACCACCAGAAGTTTGATTTGGCGCGTCACAGATGTACTCCTTTCAGGTTTGCTCATCGGAAGAGTTGGGCAAAGCATAGCGGCTTTCGCGCCTGCGGAAAACCACGGCGGCTACGGCGTCGTTCTTTCGACTGGCGCGCTCGCCCCGAATCGCCGCATTGTCGGCGGCGCCGGCCACGCGGCCGGCGGCGGAATCCTACGCCGACCGCTGTCGGACGGAATCATGCACCTGCCTTGCAGGCTTCAACGCGACTCCGTCGCCGACGCCCGATTCTGCGCCAACCTTTCGCGGGCGCTCGCTACCGCCTCGCGTACGCAGCTCGGCGCGGTACCGCCCGGGTGGCTTCGAAGCTTGACCGATCCCGCAGCCGTCAGTCTGTCGGTAACGTCTTCGTCGACGGCGGGATGGAAGCGCCGCAGTTCCTCCAGGCTGAGCTCGGACAGGTCCCTGGCGTGTTCCAACGCGTAATGCACGGCCCTGCCCACGGCCTCGTGTGCATCACGGAAAGGCACCCCCTGCAACACCAGGTACTCGGCAAGATCCGTCGCTGTCGCAAACCCGTCACGCGCCGCCTCGAGCAGCCTTTCGCGATGAAAGACCAGGTTCGACATCATGACTTGCATGATTTCGAGACAATCACGAACGGTGTCCACGGTGTCGAACGTCAGTTCCTTATCTTCCTGATTGTCCCGGTTGTAAGCCAGTGGCTGGCCCTTGATCACGGTCAATACGGCCATGAGATGTCCGATTACGCGCCCACTCTTGCCACGCGTCAGCTCGGCAACATCGGGGTTCTTCTTTTGCGGCATGATGCTGGAGCCGGTGCAGAACGCGTCTCCCATCTCAATGAAACCAAACTGCTGCGTCGACCACAAAATCAACTCCTCGGCCATCCGCGAAAAATGCACCATCAGCATCGCCGCACCGGCAACGAACTCGATGACGAAATCACGATCGGAGACGGCGTCCAGCGAATTGTTGCTCGGCGTTTCGAAACCGAGCTCCCGCGCGGTGAACGCGCGATCTATGGGGAACGACGTTCCCGCCAGCGCGGCGGATCCCAACGGCATGACGTTGATCCGCCTGCGCCCGTCGAGGAATCGCTGAAGGTCCCGCTCGAGCATTTCCAGCCAGGCCATGAGGTGGTGCCCCACGGTAACGGGCTGGGCGACCTGTAAATGGGTGTATCCGGGCATGACGGTATCGGCCTCGGCGTCCGCGACGTCCAGCAGGCTCTGCTGCAGACCGAGGATCCCGTCCACTATATCGTCCACCGCGTCGCGCAGATACAAACGCAGGTCCGTGGCGACCTGGTCGTTGCGGGATCGACCCGTGTGCAGCTTCTTGCCGGCGTCACCGATTCTTTCGATGAGCCGCGTCTCGATATTCATGTGCACGTCCTCGAGCGCCGGCGACCACTCAAATTCGCCGCGCTCGATCTCGGACTGGATCTGACCGAGCCCGCCGACGATCTGGTCGCACTCCGCCGCGGTCAGCACCCCGATGCGGGCGAGCATCCTGGCGTGGGCGATCGATCCTCGTATATCCTGGGGGTACAAACGCCGGTCGAAACTGACCGATTGCGTGAACGCCTCCACCCGACGATCGGTGAGCCGTTGAAAGCGACCGCCCCAAGGTTTTCTTGTGTTCATAGCCGCGCGAGTATACCCTAAGCCTCAGTGCGCTCCGTGTATTTCCCCGAGTGCCGCTGGGAAATAGGACTGCGGCGGGCAGCAACCGTTTGTCCGCCGGTATCCGCCGCCTATCACCGGGAGTTGCGCCTCCCAGGGCCTAACCTAGACTCACCCCAAGACTCAGATATAATGAGGCAATCGAATATACCTGGTTCGGGACACCTTCCTCAGACACCCCCACCTAGTATCCGAATCAGGTCACCTCACCCCCCGACAGCATCCGGGGGGTTTTTTTTGCCCCGATCTCCCGCTCCCCGCGTTGCCGTTGCGGTCGGGCCGCACCGCTGGGCCGTGTCTCGCATCGACCCGTCGATGCGATAATGACCGGTTTGTGTAATCCTTATCGCAATGCGCCAGAACGACAATCGCCCTAACAGTGAGCTCCCCGATTTCGGCAGCGGAAGCATCGCCTGGCGCGTGCTGGTCCTGGCCCAGGTGGTCGCGGTCGTACTCACCGTGAGCCGCAATCCCACCCTCAATCAAGCCGCCTGGAGCGATCTCCTGATGATGACCGCGTTTGCGCAGGGCATCGCAGTGACCAGCGTCATCGCGCTCAAGCTGGTCGCCCCGCTCCTTGCCCCTTTGCGTACCGCCACCGGCATGACCATTATTTTCCTGCTACTCATCGTTATCAGCGCCGCCGTTTGCGAATTCGCCATCTGGGCGTTGTTCGAGTTCCAGGCGACGGCGGCGAGATGGCCCGAGTGGCACTGGTCCGTGCTCGTGCGAACCCTCATCGTCAGCGCAGTGATCATATTTTTCGTTCTGCGTTACTTCACCGTGTTCCACCGCGCGAAAATGGAGAGTGAGGCGCAGCAGCGTAGCCGGCTCGAAGCCCTGCAGTCGCGGATCCGGCCGCATTTCATGTTCAACAGCCTGAACAGCGTTGCCTCGTTGATTCGATCCGATCCGGAACTTGCCGAGAAGGCGCTGCAGGATCTCGCGGACCTGTTTCGAGTGCTGCTCGCGGATCCGCGCAAGATGGTCCCCATCACGGCGGAAGGCGAGCTGGCTCGGCAATATCTCGATATCGAAAAATTGCGCCTCGGAGATCGCCTGCAGGTAAAATGGACCGCATCCAACGTCCCAAGAAGCGCGCAGGTTCCGTCTTTGACACTGCAACCGCTGATCGAAAACGCGGTTTATCATGGCATCGAGCCAAGTTTCGCCGGCGGCACCATCGATATACAAATGTGGTCGGAAAACAACGAATTGCTCAACGTCATGATTAGCAATCCCCTCGCCGAGGTGACCAATCAAGGCCAACATCGCCGAGGTAATCAAATTGCGATGAAAAACGTGCAGGAACGTCTGACCCGACATTTCGGCGGCAAGGCGACGCTACAGTATTTCGAACAACTCGGTAATTATCACGTCAAGATCTCAATGCCCATTGTGCGCGGTTAGCGTTTATCCATGTTGCAGCAAATCGGCCACGCCCTAGGAGCCGACAAGGCAAAACAGAAAGACAACGGGATCGTAATTCCGGAGCCGGCGCACGCCGATTTTCTTCCCGATTTCTGCCGCGGGGAGATGGTGATCAATGTCATCGTGCTCGCCGAGTTTCTCGCCGTCGTCGCCACCATCATCACGCCGCCGCTGACTACGAACATATTCCTGGATCTGTTCTATATCTCCTTGTTCCTGCAATGGATCGGACTTGCGAGCGTGGGTATGCTGTGCGTCGCGCGGCCGCGCCTCAACCGCCTCGGCGAGCGGCGCGCGGTCATCATGGCCTATCTCTTGCTTCTCTGTGTGACCTGGCTGTTGAGTGAATTCGCGCTGTGGGTGATGGCCGGAGCGGACATCATCGAATCTGCGAGGCCGCCGTGGTACGCGTATTTCCATGCGCAGAACCTCACCGTCAGCGCCATCATAAATGCGCTGGCGCTGCGATATTTCGTCGCCCGCCATCAACTGCGGCAGAAGACCCTTGCGGAAGAGAGGGCCCGGGCGACGATATTGAAATACCGCATTCGGCCGCACTTCCTGTTCAACAGCATGAATATCATCGCCAGCATGATGCGCCGCGCGCCCGTGCGCGCCGAAACCGCCATCGAGGACATGGCGGATCTCTTCCGGCTGATGCTCGACGACAGCAAGGACCTGATGCCGATTCACCATGAAATCAGAATCGCGCGAAAATACCTGAAGCTGGAGAAACTTCGCCTGGAAGAAAGGTTGAACGCGACCTGGCAGACCGAATCGCTCGCGCGCACGGCAAAAACCCCGGTCTTGATGCTGCAGCTGCTGCTCGAGTACGCCGTACACAACGGGATCGAACCTCTGCCGAATGGGGGTGAGATAAACATCCGGCTATGGCTGGACGGAGGCCGTTTAAACATCTCTTTGGAATGTCCTGCGGCCGAAGTTTCCGACACGGTGCGGCACGAAGGAGATACTGCGATTGACAATATCCGTTTGCGGCTCGCCGACCTGTACGGCGAGGCCGCCAGTCTCGATATCCGCGAAGATCACGGTACCTTATCGGTTCATATCAGCCACCCAGCGTTTGGAGAGTCAGCGCATGAAGATCCTGGTAGTCGATGACGAAAAACTGGCGCGCGCCCGCCTGCGGGAACTCATCAGCAAAAACGGCGAACATGCGATCGTCGGCGAGGCCATGAACGGCAGCGAAGCGATTGAAAAAACCATGTCATTGCGGCCGGAGGTGCTGCTCATGGACATACGCATGCCGGTGATGGACGGCCTGGAAACCGCGATGCACCTGATGTCGATGGAGTTTCCTCCGGCGGTGATCTTCACCACCGCGTACGACCAGCACGCGCTGGAGGCATTCGAAGTGAACGCGGTGGATTATCTGCTTAAGCCGATACGTAAAGACCGCCTGGACCTGGCGTTGCAGAAGGCGAGACGGCTGACGCTGAAACAGCTCAAACAGGTCACGCGCGCGCAGGAAGAACCGCAGTCTCGAACCCACATCAGCGTCCATATGCGCGGCCAGATCACCTTGATCCCGATCCAGGATGTGGTCTATTTCATGGCGGACAATAAGTACGTCACCGTTCGCACGGACGCGGAGCAACATCTCATCGAAGACTCGCTGGTGAGCCTCGAAGAGGAGTTCAAAGACCGCTTTCTCCGCGTTCACCGCAACGCCCTGGTCGCAGTGGATTTTATTCGCGGCATAGAGAAGCAGCCTAATGGCCGCTGGCGGGTGCTGTTGCGGGACGTAGACGACAAGCTCGACGTCAGCCGCCGGCATACCCCGGCCGTACGCCGTTGGACCCGGCGCTAATGATTCGAAGAAAAGTTCCGACTATTGAGCCGTCTAACCGCTCGCCGGATGGCGCCTTCGAGGTAATCGAGATAGAAGTCGGGAAGCATCGCGCCCACCAGATCACGCGTCAAGACCTCTCCCTGGGCCCCGAAAAAACGTACCGTGGGCACGAGTGAAATCCCCTGGGCAAACGCAAATCGGGTGTGGGTGATCTTTTTTCCGACAAAGTCCGTCAGGGTGGAATCGCCGTCTGTGGTGACGATACGGACCATGACCTGGGCGCCGAACACCGGGTCCTGCCCCAGTGGGTCGATGTAGTCCCGCCGCACCCGCTGGCAGTAGGGGCAATGATCGGCGCTGAACATGACGACGATCGGCATCCGCTCGACCGCCGCGCGGCGCCCGTCCGCAGCCAGGTCGTGGGCGTCGACGACGCCGTTCGCCGACACCGTGGCCGTCGCCAGCAAACCGGCGGCTGAAAAAAGAACCGTTTTCATGAACCTGGAAACCATGCGAAATCACGCTACCACAGATGCGGTGGCGGTTAAAACCCGCGACACCCCTATGGTGTATCGCCGCATCGCGGCGCGCGGGCGTCGTCCTCGTCGGGCCCGACTATGACGGTACTCCGCATAGCCACCCGCAAGAGCCCCCTCGCCCTGTGGCAGGCGCGTTACGTGGGTGATCGCCTCGCGCAGCTGCACCGCGGGATCGAAGTGGAACTGCTGCCGATGACAACGCGCGGCGACAGGTTCCTGCGTGCGCCGCTGGCCGCCGCGGGCGGTAAGGGGCTTTTTCTCAAGGAGCTCGAGGAAAGCCTGCTCGATGGGCGTGCGGACGTCGCGGTGCATTCCATGAAAGACGTCCCCGTCGAGCTTCCCGACGGCCTGCACGTCCCCGTGGTCTGCGAGCGGACGTTACCTCTGGACGCCTTGGTCTCCAACCGATTCGCGTCGCTGGAGGCGTTGCCCCGCGACGCCCGCGTCGGCACATCCAGCCTGCGCAGGAAATGCCAGCTGCGGCGCCGCTTCCCGGATCTCGAGGTCGTCGATCTGCGGGGCAACGTCAACACGCGGTTATCCAAGCTCGACCGCGGAGACTTCGACGCCATCCTGCTCGCAGCGGCCGGGCTGCACCGACTCGGATTATCTGCACGGCTTACCGACTTGATCGACGCCGACATCATGCTGCCCGCGGTGGGTCAGGGTGTGATAGGAATCGAGTGCCGCCGGGAAGACGCCGAGGTCCGCACCTTGGTTTCCCCGCTGAATCACGCGCCGACCCTGCTTCGCGTGCGCGCGGAGCGTGCACTGAACGCAGCGCTGGGAGGAGGATGCCAGGTACCCATAGCCGGATTTGCGGAGTTGGCCGACGGTCAAATGCGCCTTCGCGGACTTGTGGGCAGGCCCGACGGCTCCGCTGTGCTGCACGCCGAAGCCAGCGGACCGGCGGATCAGCCGGAAGACCTGGGGGAGCGGGTGGCCGACGTGCTCATCGCCCAGGGCGCGGACGGAATCTTGCGTGAACTGTATCAGCAATGATCTGCAGGATCTCGTAGTAGTGGTTACGCGGCCCGCGCGACAGGCCGAAGGTATCACTCGCAAGATCGAACAACACGCCGGGCGCGTGATCCGCTTCCCGGTGATAGAAATCCTTCCGCCGAAGGACCGCCATCGCCTGCAATCGGTATTACGCCGATTGCCGCGATTCGACTGGTTGGTTTTCATCAGCGCCAACGCCGCCGCCATGGGATTGCGTGCCGTAGAAGCGGCCCACCACACCCAGCCTCGTGCCAAGGTCGCAACGATTGGAGGCAGCACCGCGAGGGAGCTGCAGGCACGTGGATGGCGCGTCGACGTCACGGCGAAACCGCCGTTCACCAGCGAGGCGTTACTGCGGGAGCCCGCCCTGCGCCGGGTCCGGCGCCAGCGGATTCTCATATTCCGTGGCGAGGGCGGTCGCGAATTGCTGTGCCAGACCCTTGTCGAGCGGGGCGCACAGGTCGAATACGCGGAATGCTATCGGCGCACACCGGCGCCCAGCGATCCGGAATTGTTGCGGAGCGCGTGGTCCCGGGGCCGGGACGATGTCGCCATCATGTTGACCAGCGTCGAAGGGCTGAACAATCTGATCCAGATCGTGGGGCCGGGAGATGCCGATTGCTTGTACCGGACACCTGTCGTAGCCGCCGGGGAAAGGGTGGCTTCGGCGGCTCGGGAGCAGGGCTGGCGCGCGACCGTCATCACCGCCGACGATGCCGGCGACGACGCGATGCTCGCATCTTTGAGAGCATGGCGCGTCGGCGCCGAGACATCGGATTAGCGATTTCTAAACAACCGCAAAAAAGCAAACAGCACCGGGCGCACGAGTCCCCGGCGTGTGGTAAAGTCGAGTGCTCAGTACCAGTCACCGACGAGCAAAAGAATGAGCACCGAAAAACAAACCCCACCAGTCGACGAGCCGGTTTCGGCGCCAGAGACGGCGACCGAGGCGAAGGAGACGGAAGTACAGGACGAACCAGACGCAGTCTCGGCGCCGGCACAGACCGAATCGACGTCCGCGAAAAGCGGTGGCCGAGCGCTCGGCGGGATCGCCCTGCTGCTGTCTTTGCTTGCCCTCGGCGTCGGCATATACCTGTGGTACCAGGTGGCGGTCGAACAACGGGTGCAGCAGACGCAGGCGGCGGCCAGTGTCGACACCAGTATAAATCGCTTGGGACAACAGTTCACCGGGCTGGAAAAACAACAGGAACGACTGGAGGCGCGGCAGGCGGAGATCGACGACAACGTCGAGCAGGCGCTGAAGCGGACCGTCGAACCGGTGCAGAAGTCCCTGGCTGATTTCAGTGCGTCTCAGGCGGAGCTCGAGACTTCCATGCAGGAACTCTCATCCTCGGTGGAGAAAGTGTACGCCGACCTGGATCGCAGCCTGGACAGTTGGGCGCTGGAAGAAGTCGAACAGTTGCTGCGCATCGCCAATCACGGCGTAAACCTGTCGAAGGATGCCGATACGGCGTTGGCGGCGCTGAAGCTGGCCGACCGCCGGCTGCAGGAACTCGGAAACCCCAAGTTCACCGAGGTCCGCCGTCTGCTCGCCGATGAGATGACGCAGCTCCAGGGCGTGGACGCCCCCGACGTTACCGGGCTTGCGCTTCGGTTGAACAGCCTGTCTTCGTCTATAAACAAGTTTCCGCTCAAGATACCGGCACAACGCGAGATCGACGGCAACCCTGGCGGCACGGAAGCGCAATCGGACAACCAATGGATCCAGGCGGGCCGCGAGATGATGGCCGACCTGCAGAAACTGGTCCGCATCCAGAACATAGAGGAAGCGGGGAAACCGCTGTTGGGCCCGGAACAGCGATTCTTTCTGTTCGAGAATTTACGCCTGGCTTTGTCCAATGCTCAAATGGCCCTTCTCAAAGCGAACACGGAGGTCTATCGCGCCAACCTGGAACACGTCAGCAGCTGGCTCGGCAGTTACTTCAACGTCGAAGACAAACAAGTGAGCGAGACCTTGAGCGAACTGGAAAACATGCGCAAAATCGAACTGAGACCGCAGTTCCCCGATATCAGCAGTTCACTCAACGCGCTCCAGAAAATCAAGAACCGGGCTGAATCCGAATGAAACTGCTCATTGTCATCTTATTGGCGTTGGCGGCGGCCATCGCGATTTCCTACGTCGCCGTGGACGACCCTGGTTATGTATTGATCACGCTGAAACCGTGGAGCGTCGAGCTGTCGTTCTCGTTGTTTCTGGTTCTGCTGGTGGCTCTGTTCATTGTCGCCTATCTCGCAGTCCGGTTTCTGGTTCGCCTGTGGCGCACGCCGCGGGATGTCGGAGCCTGGCGCAACCGGCGCTTGCAGCGCAAGGCGCAGCAGTACCAGGCCGACGGAATGTTGGGGCTGATTGAGGGAGATTGGTCGAAGGCGGAAAAAAAGCTGCTGAGCTATTCCAGCCACACCGCGACTCCGGTGCTGAACTATGTTGGCGCGGCCCACGCCGCCCAGGCCCAGGGAGACCTGGAAAGGCGGGACCGGTACCTCGCGCAGGCGCAGCAAAGCGATCCGAGGCAAACCGTCTCGGTGGGTCTCACCAAGGCGAAGCTGCAGTACCAGAGCGGCCAGCTGGAACAAGCGTTGAGCACACTCAATGACCTGCGTGCACAGTCCCCGAAAAACAAAAAGGTCTTGAGCCTGATGATGCAGGTGTACCAGGAACTCCACAACTGGGAGGCTCTGTCGGAACTCGTGCCCCTGGCGCGCAAGTACGGAGTATTACCGGAAGACAAGTTGAACCAGCTGGAACAATCGACGGCGCAGCAATTATTGACCAAGACCAAGGCGGGCGACGGACCGTTGAAGACCGTTTGGAAGTCCCTTCCGCGCCACCGCAAACAGGACCCGGAGATCATCGCCACCTATGTGGAACAGCTGATCGTCGCCGGAGAAACGCAGCGTGCGGAAATATTGCTGCGCAGGGCCATAAAACAGCAATGGGAACCCAGACTGGTTACACTTTACGGGCAACTGCGGTCGCCGGACCTGAACAAGCAATTGAAGACGGCGGAAAAGTGGGCGGAGGTGCGCAAGAACGATCCGGAGTTGTTGTTGACGCTGGCCAGATTGTCGGCGGCGAATGAACTCTGGGGGAAGGCACGCTCCTATTTCGAGGCCTGCATCAAACACGGCGGTCCCGCCGAGGCGTACAAGGAACTCGGTCAACTCCTGGAACAGCTCAAGGAGCCCGAGAACGCCCTGAACTATTATCGACAGGGCCTGGAGCGGGCGTCGGCCTCGATCTCTCCGCAGATGGCGCTGCGCGCCGCCGAGGAAACCACGATCGCCCCCAGCGGCGCCACCGACTCGCCTATCGAGGTGGATCGATAGCGGGCTCGAACGAGTCGAAGAAGTAGCGCTCCAATGGCAGTCCGTGCGCCGGAAACGCGTGCTTGCCGGCTTCTATCATGAGCGGCGGGCCCGACGCGTAGACATCGTGTGCGCTCAGGTCCGGAAATCTCCGCACCACGGCCTCATGCACCCAACCCGTTTCGCCCTCCCAGCGGTCGTCGCTGGCAGGTTCCGACAACACCGGCGTGAACTGGAACGTGTCGTACGCGTCCGACCATGCCCGCACACGGGCCGCCATGTACAGGTCGCGCTCGGTGCGCACCCCCCAGAACAAGTGCATGGGCCGAGATACGGACTTCGCCAACGCACCCTCGATGATCGCCTTGATTGGCGCGAAACCGGTCCCGCCCGCCATCAGCACGATCGGTCGGGTCGAATCTTGCCGCAGGAAAAAAGTCCCGAAAGGACCCTGGAAGCGCAACAGGTCCCGCTCTCGCAACTTGTTGAACACCTGCTCGCTGAATGCTCCACCGGTTATACGGCGTATGTGCAGCTCCAGGCCCGCGGCATCACCGGGGATGTCGGCGATGGAAAAACTGCGCCGGCGACCTCCGCTCAACAGAATATCGATATACTGTCCGGGCAAATAGGAAAATTCCCGATTCTTTGGCAACGTCAATTGCAATCCCATAACGTCAGGGGCGAACAATTCCATCTTCGCTACGCGGCAGGGAAGAATCCGGATCTCGATCCCCTCCGCGGCGACGATCTCCCGCGCTTCGACGACGAGATCGCTTTGAGGTTTGGCGCGGCAGAGCAGGACGTAGCCTTGTTCGCGCTCCGCCTCGCTCAGGGCCTGTTCGCGATATGTTCCGTAATCGACTTTTCCGGACAGCAAAGATGCCTTGCAGGTACCGCAGGAGCCCGACCGGCAGCTGTACGGCAACACCAGGCCTGCGCGCAGCGCGGCTGCGAGCACGGTCTCATCGGACTTGACCTCGAAGTGCTTGTCGCTGTTTCGAAGCGTGACAATATACGTTCCGCTCATAATTTCACGGTGAAGTTCAATTGACAGAAACGCCTGCGATTTCGATGGCACATGAACATGCCGGAACTACCCGAGGTTGAGATTACCCGCCGCGGAATCGCGGCGCATGTGCTGGACCACGTTGTCGATGCGGTGCGCATTCGCAACCCGCAGCTGCGCTGGCCGGTACCGGATAGGCTCGGTATCGTCCTGCGGGGACAGCGGATACGTACCGTTGACAGACGTGCGAAGTATCTCTTACTTGGCACCGATGTGGGAACCCTTATCGTGCACCTCGGCATGTCGGGCAGTCTTCGCGTTGTGGATGTGGAAACGTGCCCGCACAAGCACGATCACTTCGAGATCGTATTCGCCGGCGGCCGCTGCCTGCGGCTTCGCGATCCCCGCCGCTTCGGCAGCGTGCTGTGGACCGCGCGGCCCCCCGAGCACCATGTGCTGCTCCGCTCCCTGGGGCCCGAGCCCCTGTCCCCGGCGTTGAACGGCGCGTTCCTGTATGAACGTGCCCGGGGCCGGCGCTGCAGCATCAAGTCCTTCATCATGAATTCCCACATCGTCTCAGGGGTAGGAAATATCTACGCCAACGAGGCCCTTTTCGAAAGTCGCATTCACCCCCAACGTGCGGCGGGCCGTATTTCCCTGCAGCGCTATGCGACACTCGCCGAAGGCATCCAGAGCACGTTGAGGCGGGCCATCCGCGCGGGCGGAACTACGCTGCGCGATTTCATCCGGGCGGACGGCGATACGGGGTATTTTCAACAACAACTCTCGGTCTACCAGCGCCAGGGAAACCCCTGTCTGCGTTGCGGAACCGCCATCCGGCAGCGGACTGTGGGGCAGCGCTCCACCTACTTCTGTCCCGCCTGTCAACGCTGATGACCGGTATTTCGGGCCCATTACGGACCGTATCTGCTGTTTGGTTGAAGTCGGTTGTGGGATTCGAGGGAAAATTTGTTGAAAATCTTGGTTTTTCGCCGATTTTTGCTTAAATATGATATTAATAGGGGAAAACCCGCAGTGGGGAATCTGCACAAAAATACAACAAGTCAACGGCTGGTATCATGATCGACACCTATATCGAGAAGGGCTTCGACGCCTACAGCAATTGGCGTAAACGCCTGCAATCGTCCATCGACGCGTACGGAAGCTGGCTCAAGGAGCAGAAGTTCAGTGACGGTCAGATAGACCAACGCATCGAAACGGTCGTTTCCACGCTCAACGACGACAAGCTGTACGTAGCTTTCGTCGCCGAGTTCTCGCGCGGAAAATCGGAATTGATCAATGCCTTGTTTTTCGGCGATATGGGTCAACGCGTGGTGCCGTCGAGCGCGGGGCGAACCACCATGTGCCCCACGGAGCTCTACTACGATCCCGACAAAGAGGCCATGGTTCAATTGCTGCCCATCGAAACCCGGATGCAGGGTACGAGCGTCGCGGACTACAAGGAAAACGCCGACGAATGGGAAAACCTATTCCTGCAGCCCGACGATCCCGAACAGGTCCACGCGGCGCTCCAGCAACTGACAAAGGTCAAACTCGTAACGCGCGATATGGCGGAAAAACTGGATCTGCCGGTTTCCGAGGATGAGGCGCACGAAGACGGCATGCACGTGCTCGACGACGGTAGTGTTGAAATTCCCCGCTGGCGCCATGCACTGGTCAACTATCCCCACCCTTTGCTGGAACAGGGCCTGGTCATACTCGACACACCGGGATTGAACGCCCTCGGATCGGAACCGGAACTGACTTTGAACATGCTCGCCAGCGCGCACGCCGTGCTGTTCGTCCTCGCCGCCGACGCGGGTGTGACCAGATCCGACTTGACGCTTTGGCGGGACCACATCAATGGCGGCGAAAAAGCGTCCAACCGAGGCCGTCTCGTCGTTCTCAACAAGGTGGACGTGCTGTGGGATGAATTGAAGAATCCGCACGAAGTGGAGCGAGAAATACAGCGACAAATTCAGACCACCTCGAAAACTTTGTCCGTTCCGGCCGAACAGATCTTTCCGATATCCGCGCAGAAGGGACTGTTGGGAAAAATCCGGCATGACCAGAAACTGCTGGAAAGCAGCGGAGTACTCAAGCTGGAAAGCGCGATCGCCAATCTGCTGATACCAGAAAAACGCGAAATCGTCACCAACAACGTTCGCCATGAACTGAATGGCGTGGTCAAGTCCACGCGCGCGGTAAACGATCAGCGCGTTCAGAACGTGAGCGAACATATCTCAGAACTGCAGAAGCTCAACGGAAAGAATATCGAAGTCATTGAAGACATGATGCAGAAGGTGCGGTCCGACAAGGAACACCTGGAAAAGAACCTGCAACGCTTCCAGGCCACGCGCTCGATATTCTCGCAGCAGACGAACAAGCTTTACGGATATCTGAGCATGAAACGCGTAGACAGGTTGATCGCCGAGACCAAGAAGGACATGGCGATCAGCCTCACAACCGCCGGCCTGCGCAATACGATGGTGAAGTTTTTCAAGGAAATTACGGAGATGATGGACAGCGCCTCGAAACAGACGGTGGAAATACAAGAACTTATGGAGGGCGTGTACAAGAAGTTTCAAGAGGAGCACGGCCTGGCAAACATCAAGCCGCGGCGTTTTTCCATCAGCAAGTATCAACGTGAGGTGAAGCGCCTCATAGGGCGGCACGAACACTTCATTCGCGGGCTCTCGATGGTGATGACGGAGCAAATGGTGCTGGGCAGACGCTTCTACGAATCCGCCGTGTCCAGCGTCCGACGCGTGTTCCAACGAGCGAATCGAGATTCGGACGATTGGCTGAAGACCATCATGTCGCCGATGGAAACGCAGGTGCGCGAACACCAAGTCCAACTACGCAGAAGGCTGGAAAGTATAAAGCGCATACACAAAGCCAGCGACACCCTGGAAGATCGGCTGGCGGAACTTGAGCACGTGCAAGACGGCATCAAGCAGCAACGGAGCGAAATGGAAGACCTGATCAGGCGCGTCGAAGAGGTCCTCGACGAGAACGACAACGCGGAGCAGCTTTCCGAGCAAACCGCTTGACCACCCCGACTATTCGGAAACGCTCCGGCGCGCCCGCTTTCGCATCGGTGCGGGCCGCACTCTCAAACATCCATTTCTGAAACGCCTTGTCAGGCGGACCGCCTCATCAATGCCTCATACTTGGCCCGCAGCTCCGTTTCCGTTTCCTCGTGATCCGGATCGATAACAATGCAGTCAACGGGACAGACGTCTACGCATTGTTGAGTCTCGAAGTGGCCGATACACTCGGTGCACAATCGCGGGTCAATGATATATATCTCTTCGCCTTGCGAAATCGCGTCGTTCGGACACTCGGGCTCGCAAACATCGCAATTAATGCATTCGTCGGTGATCAATAACGACATCGGTTCAACGAATCTAGAACGGACCTGGGAATTCTAGCCGAATTTCTCCTTGAGTGCGGTATGCACATCGGCGGTAACAAAGCTCGAAACATCGCCACGATACATGGCTATCTCCTTGACCAAGGTGGCGGAGGTAAATGTGTGGGCTTCCGATGGCGTAAGAAACACGGTCTCGACGCTTGGGGCCAGCCTCCGATTTGCGGAAGCCAACTGAAATTCATACTCAAAATCGGATACCGCCCGTAATCCCCGCACGACGACACGGGCGCCGTTATCGCGCACGCAATCGATCAACAGCCCGTCGAATCCGATCACGCGCACCGTCGGCAGCTTCTGCACTATCTTTTCCACCATGGCTACGCGCTCGGAGAGCCTGAATAGCGGCTTCTTGTCCGGGCTACCGGCGATAGCGACGATGACTTCTTCGAAAATGCGCGCGGCCCGCGTTATCAAGTCGCTGTGGCCGTTGGTAATAGGATCAAACGTCCCAGGATACAGGGCGGTTATTGGCATTGTAGTGTCCTAATCTGGCTGGGTGAGCACAGGCTACTTGCTGGTGTGCAGCTGCGTCAATCGTCAATACTATTGACGGCGCGCCTGTATAAACGATACGCGACCTGTCCCGCGCGTTTTTCGTGTAGCAACGCCCATCTGCCGGGGACCGCAATGCCTTCGCCTCCGACACGCGCCTCCAGGTAAATCAACGCCCCAGGCGCCAGCCACCCTCTCGACTCCAGTGTCTTGCACACCTGAGGAAGACATGTGGACCCGTAGGGAGGATCCACGAACACGATTTCGATCCTGCCGGGGATCCGCCGCTTGAGAAATTCCATTACGTCGCTGTTGACGAGGCGGAGTCTGGCGGCTTGGAGAAGGTCCGCATTTCTGCGTATGGCCTCGAGCGCCGCACCGTGGCGTTCTACCGCAATCACCGATTTCGCACCACGCGACAGGCATTCGAAGCTAAAGATCGCGGAGCCGGCGTACAGATCCATGCAGACGGCGTCCTCGACCTCAGCGTGAATCCAATTGAAGATAGTCTCGCGAACTCGGTCCGGCGTCGGTCGAATCGATGCAATATCAGGGAACTGAATACCGCGTCCGCGCCAGCGGCCGGCGATGACGCGCACGCGGTTTTTTGTTCGCGCCTTATTCTTTGTTCCCACCCACGATAACCTTGACCAATCGCCCCGGCTGAATGCGGCGGCGGAAGACCTTGCGGACTTCGTCGATTGTCACCGACTCGACTCTGGACGCGTAGGTGTGCAGGTAGTCCAGAGGCAGATTGTAAAAGCCGATATGCATCAGATATCCGGCGATCTTTCTGTTGCTGTCGATGAGCAACGGAAATCCCCCGGTAATATTTTTCTTGGCGTCGTCGAGCTCCTCCTGGGTGGGACCATCGTCAACGAAGCGTCTCAAGGTGACTTGCGCGATGTCTACGGCCACATCTCGCTGATCGTTTCGCGTTTGCAGGCCGACGACGAAAGGCCCCCGCTCTTTCATGGGTATGAACGAGCTGTATGCACTGTACGCCAGGCCGCGCTTTTCCCGTATCTCCACCGCAAGTCGGGAAATCAGTCCGCTGCCGCCCAGAATATGATTGCCTGTGTAAAGTGCGAAATAATCGGGATCGGCGCGGGACATTCCCGGTTGCCCCATGAGCAGGTGGCTCTGGCTGGAAGGGAAGTCGATGAAATTCGCGCGCGGCGCTTCGATCGCGGGCACGGAAGGCAGCGGCGGCGCCGCTGCACCCCTGGGCAGACGACCTACCAGGCGTGCCGCCAGATCCTTCGCCTGTGCCCGGCTCAGGTCGCCGACGATGGCGACAACGCCGTTGGCGGCGGTGTAAAACCTGCGGTGGAAGCGATCCAGATCCGGGCGCGTGACCGCGGTGACACCGGGCTCATCGCCGGTGGGAAATCCGGCGTAGGGGTGGCCCTCGAACAAGACGGTGTAAAAGCGGCGTTTTGCTACTTCACGGGGAGACTGCGTCTGCCGTTGCAGGCGTACCAGCAGTCTTTCCCGCTCCCGGCTCAGGGCATCCAGCGGGAACGCGGGCGCCGCCAGTATGTCCCCCAGAATATCGGCCGCCAGGTTGACCACGTCCTGCTCTGAGACTACCCGAAGCCCGAACACCGACATGTCGCGACCGGTTTCGCTGTTCAATTGCGCGCCTACGGACTCCAATCGCTCTGCGATCTGCTCGCCGCTCAGGACCCGCGTACCCTCTTCCATGAGACTGTTTGCGAGATAGGCCAGCCCCGATTTGTCGACCGGATCCCGCGCGCTGCCGGCATCGAACGCCAGGGACACGGAGACCATCGGGATCTGGTGGCTTTGCACGAAATACACGCGTGCACCGTTCACGGTGGACCAGTGTTGGATTTCGGGTACCGCCCACGCACTGAACGGGTAAACGAGGACCAGGAACAGGAACGCGAACCGACTCAACATCGCTAACCGCTCCACCCCGTGAGCGAGGTGGGCTCCAGCACACCGATGGTCATCGCGTCCGGATCCAGATACTTTCTCGCCACCGCCTGCACCTGTTCCGCGGTTACGGACTTCAACCGCTCCACCAGTTCGTTTTCCAATCTCCAGTCGAGCCCGACGGTCTCCAGTTCGCCGATTTTCATCGCCTGGTAGAAAGACGAGTCGCGTTCGAATACGTTACCGGCGACTATTTGCGCCTTGACTTTCTCAAGTTCCTTTTCGCGCACCTTCTCGGATTGGAGGCGTTCGATTTCGTCGAGCAGCGCGGTCTTCACCTCCTCCGTGGTTTTTCCGTTCGCCGGGTTGGCACTGATGATGAACAAGGTAGGTAACCTGGATACCGCGTCGTAGCTCACGCCCACCGACGACGCGACGCGTTGGCGGCGCACCAGAGACGTTGGAAGCCGCGCGCTCTTGCCGCCGTCCAGGACATAGGCCAACACCTCCAGGGCGTAGGGTTCCCAGGCGGCGTTTTCTGCGCCGAGAGACGGCACGTGAAAACCCATCAACAGATAGGGCACCTTTGCCGGCTTTTGCACACTTACGCGACGGGGTCCCTGCTGTTTCGGCTCCGGCGATGCGGCCACCGGCGTTACGTCGCGACGCGGAATGGGGCCGAAATATCGCGTTGCCAGCTCGAATACGGCATCCGGTTCGACGTCTCCGACAACGACGACGGTGGCGTTGTTCGGAGCATAGAAGCTGTCGTACCAGGCCTCCAGGTCGCTGAGTTCCAGATTATCCAGATCTTCGGGCCATCCGATGACGGGGTTTCGGTAGTTGCTGCTGCGAAACGCGGTGGCCATGAATTGCTCGTACACAAGGGCTTCGGGCCGGTCCTCGGTTCTCAGGCGTCGTTCCTCCTTGACCACCTCGACCTCCTTGCGGAATTCCTCCTCGGTCATTCTGAGGTTCCGCATCCGATCCGCCTCGAGGCGGAAACTGATTGCCAGCCGGGATTTCTCCAGTTTCTGGAAATAGGCGGTGTAATCCCGCCCGGTGAATGCATTTTCCTGTCCCCCGTTGGCCGCGATTACCTTGGAAAACTCGTTGGCTTCCAGTTGGTCCGTACCCTTGAACATCATGTGCTCCAAGACATGCGATATCCCGGTTTTTCCGGTCGCTTCGTAGCTTCCACCGACCTTGTACCATACCTGGGAGACGACGATCGGCGCCCGCGTGTCGATCTTGACGATGACCTTGAGTCCGTTGTCGAGGACCGTTTCGTGCACATCGCCCGCGCTGAACCGCTCTGTGGGAGCGGACACGCAGGCAAGGCCCGCGAAGACGTAGAGCACAGGGACGAATTGGTGAAGCGTCTTTCTCATTGCATAAAGCTCCTCGTTCCCACGTATCCCGTTGATACCTTCAGTGAGTCGAAACAGAGATGTAAGAGGTTATCACGTTTCATGGACACCACTTATTCGATGGCATGATAGGATATGCGATGTGCGTTTCATAATGACTTAGACGACCATGCCGTTGTTCAACAAAACCAAAAAGACAGAATACACAGCCAAGAGTTCCGGCACTTCCCAGAGTAGACTGAGCGAGCGATTGTCAAAGACCCGCAATGCGCTTGCTCGCGGCTTTTCCGGTCTCCTTGGCGGTGCCCACGAGATCGATGCCGAATGGTTCGACGACATGGAAGAGGCACTGATCAGCGCCGACTTGGGCGTTGCCCCCAGCGCGAAAATCATACGGCGGGTCAAACGTGCGGTGGAGCGGAAAGCACTCAGGAGCGCGGAGGACCTATTGTCTGCGATACGCGACGAAATGGCCACGATTCTTAAGCCGTGCGATCAGAACTGGGCCCTCGACGCCAGACCCTACGTGTTGTTGGTCGTAGGTGTAAACGGCGTGGGAAAGACCACCACCATTGCCAAGATCGCGCAATGGCTGATGGCGCAGAAGAAATCCGTGATGCTGGCGGCTGCGGATACGTTTCGCGCCGCCGCGGTGGAACAACTCACTCGCTGGGGCGAGCGATTGCAGGTGCCGGTGATCGCACAAGCCCAGGGGTCGGATGCCGCTGCCGTGGCGCACGACGCCCTCCTATCGGCGCGCGCCAAGTCCGCCGACGTGCTGATAATTGATACTGCGGGTCGCCAGCACACGCAGACCGAGCTCATGGAGCAGTTGCGAAAGATGAAGCGGGTGTTGCAGAAGCTTGAACCCGCCGCCCCACACGAGGTCCTGCAGGTTCTGGACGCGGGTACCGGTCAGAACGCGCTGTCTCAGCTCGAGCACTTCAACCAAGCCGTCGGCGTCAACAGCGTATGCCTGACGAAGCTCGATGGGACCGCAAAAGGCGGGATACTGCTCGCTGTCGCGGACAAATTCGCACTCCCGGTCCGGTTCATAGGCGTTGGTGAAGGCGCCTCGGACCTGCGCCCGTTCGACAAGCACCAATTCATTGACGCGCTATTGCCGGTTGCGGACATGCTCCGCAGTCCGAATTGACGCATGATTCGCTTCAGCCAGGTCTCCAAACGTTACCCCAATGGCCACGAAGCCCTAAAAAGAATCAGCTTCACCCTGGAAAGGGAGCAAATGGCGTTTCTCGTGGGCCACTCCGGGGCTGGCAAAAGCACTTTATTGAGGCTGGTTACTTTGATCGAGAGGAGCACCCACGGACAGATCGTCGTCAACAACAAGAATTTGACGAAACTGCGACGGCGGCAGATTCCGTTCTTTCGGCGCCAGGTGGGCGTCATTTTTCAGGACCACAAGCTGTTGCACGATCGCACCGTGTTCGACAACGTCGCGCTCCCTCTGGTGGTTGCGGGTGTCGGACACCGGGAACTGGGGCGCAGGGTAAGGGCCGCGCTGGACAAGGTCGGTCTGCTGGGAAAGGAGCGGCTTTACCCGATCACCCTTTCCGGTGGCGAACAGCAACGCGTGGGAATCGCCAGGGCCGTGGTAAACCGGCCGCCGTTGGTGCTGGCCGATGAGCCAACCGGCAACCTCGACGCGGAGCTCTCTGATGAGATCATGGACTTGTTTCACCAATTCAATCAGTACGGCGTGACGGTAATGATAGCGACGCACGAACGGCGTCACATACAACGATTGGGCAAGCGTGTCATCGAGTTGAAAAACGGCGAATTGATGTCGGCAGGAGACCAGAACTGATGCGCACCTACTTGTTACGACATGTCCAGGTCCTGATCGCCAGCGTCGGCCAGTTGTCCCGCACACCCGGCTCGACCCTGATGTCGGTGGGCGTCATCGGAATAACATTGGCTTTGCCGAGCCTGCTGTATCTGTTGCTGGTGAATGCGGAAAAGGTCGGAAACGCCTGGCATCCGGGCACACATATATCGTTGTTTCTGGACCTGGGAGTCGACGCGGAGCGTGCGCAATCCCTGCTAGAACGTCTGCGCCGGCGGGAAGAAACCCAACAGGTACGCATGATCAGCGCCGATCGAGCACTGCAGGAATTCAAGGAACTGTCGGGCTTCGGTGAAGCGCTCGACGCGCTTCCGCACAATCCGCTGCCGACGCTTCTGGTGGTGACTCCGGAACGGGCCTTCGAACACCCGGACGAACTGCAACGGCTGGTTTCGGAATTCGGTGCGCTCCCGGGCGTGGAGCTTGCACAGCTGGATATGGAGTGGGTGCAGCGCTTCCACGTCACCTTGCGGCTCGCGCGCAGGGCTGCGCTGGTGCTGTCGGTGCTGCTCGCCTTGGCCGTGCTGCTGACCGTGTCGAACACCATTCGCCTGGCGATTCTGAACCGCCGGGACGAAATCGAGATCATCCAACTGTTCGGCGGTACCGATCGCTTCATCCAGCGCCCGTTTCTGTACAGCGGAATGCTGCAGGGTTTTTTCGGCGCCGGCACCGCCATACTCCTTATCGTCGCCTGCCTGCAGGTGCTGCGGTCACCGATCCGGCAGCTGGCGGATCTCTACGGAAGCGTGTTCCAGATCGCGGGGCTGCGGGTGCACGAGGCGCTGGCCCTGGTCGCCATCGGCATCGGTCTGGGATGGCTGGCCTCGCGCTGGTCCGTACGGCGCCACCTCCACCGCATGTTCCCGTCCGCAGAACCGTATTCCCCCACCAAGGCGGGAACTTTTGCCCATATTAGCACTCTCAGACACAGAGTGCTAAAATTGCGGCGTAGCGATAAACGGAGAAATAGATGACTCAATCCCTGCCGATACCGGTTGACCTGAGCAATCAGGGCCTCGCCAGTTATACCCAAACGGTGAACGCCATACCGATGCTCGACAGCGAACGGGAACGGGAACTCGCGGTGCGTTTTCGCGAAGACGGCGATCTGGACGCGGCGAGAGAACTCGTGATGGCGCACCTGCGTTATGTGGTGCGCGTCGCACGCGGGTTTTCCGGCTACGGCTTGCCGCTGGCCGATCTGATCCAGGAGGGCAACATCGGCCTCATGAAAGCGGTGAAGAGCTACGACCCCACGCGTGGAGTCAGGCTGGTTTCGTTCGCCGTGCACTGGATCCGGGCCGAAATCTACGATTTCGTACTGCGGAATTGGCGTATTGTCAAGGTTGCCACCACCAAGGCGCAACGAAAACTGTTTTTCAACCTGCGTAAATCGAAAAACCGCCTCGGTTGGCTGAACCAGGACGAGGCCGAAGCCATCGCAAACCAGCTGGAGGTCCCCGCGGAGACCGTTCTCGAGATGGAGTCGCGCATGAGCAGTACCGATATATCCTTCGACGGCTACGACAGCGACGACGACAAGGTCGTCTCTCCGGCCGGTTATCTCCCCGATATGCGCTACAACCCGGAGAAGCTGGCGACGGCGGCGGACAGCGAGGCGGTGCGCCGGGAGAGCCTGGAGTCGTCGCTGGAGACTCTGGACGAGCGCAGTCGCACCATCATCGAACGCCGCTGGCTGCAGGACCCGAAAGCCACGCTGCACGAGTTGGCCGACGAATACGGCGTCTCGGCAGAGCGGATTCGGCAGATCGAAAAACGGGCCTTGACCCGCTTGAAGGATCAGCTGGTGGCGTAGGTTGGCGGCAGCCCGGCGGCGGCGGGCAGTATGCCGCCCAACAAAAGGTAAGCCCTCGTCGACCGACATCGACGAGGGCTTTTTTCGGTCATGGAGTCGGACTCAGCTTGCGTGCAGCGTATCTGCGGGAGAAACCCCTTGCGTGCTCAGGACGCGATCCGCGCGACCGTCGCGCCGGGCGGGAGTGGCGACGTTCAGGAAGCTGTTATCCCGGTTGCGTGCCTCGACCTGCGCCAGCACTTCACCGCGCAGCAGCGACTTCACCGTCGCGAAACCCTGGCGCTCGCGCGGCGTGAACGTATCCTCCGCCACGTATATGCGTTCGATCTTTTGCACCTGGAACGGGCGCCAGAACGTGCCCCTGCGCGCGTCGGTAGTGTCGTCCTGATCGCCTTTGACCAGGTACCCTACGAGGCCCATCAACCCGTCTGGCGCCCGATACAGAATATGCGGTTCGATGACGCGTGCATGCGCCTGGCCGGCATAACGAATGATGAGTCGTCGACGATAACGGATGGCGGTTGCGATGAGCCGCGGGGCGTGGTCTATCACGGGTCCTGTTCTCTTTTCGATCTATTTTCGTAAATATAGCGACTCACGTTTTTGGTTCCGTTGTCTCCCGACAAACGGTATACCAGAACCAACAAACGGTCGTCGGCGCGGGCTCCAGCCACAGCCTGTCGCTAGCGCAGCAGCCCCGTATTCTGCAGCGTCAGCGTCTGCTCGGGGTCGTACCGGTTGCGCAGCACCAGCACGTATCCGTTGCCCTGGTCGGCGTAATGATTGACCACGAAGTGCTCCAGAGGCGGCCGGTTCGCCGGCAGGGCCGCGTTGAGCTCGCGATATCCGGCCGGGTAGCGGCCCTGCTCACGGCGAAAAACCTCTAGTCTTCGACGCACCTGCTCGATCACCGTCTTGTGGTCGACCGCGATCGGAACCACGGACGTCGCCCCGCGCATCAACCCCAGATTTCGCAGCATGGTTTCGATCTGTTGCAGTCGCTCAGGCTGCTCTTGATTCAGCGTTACCATCGCCTGCAGGATCCTTTCGGCGCCGTCCAGGTCGCCGGCATTCACCCGATGCTGAATTTCCACGAGCGGAAGCTGATAGTGGAGTTCCAGCGTCGCCTGGGCTTGGACCTCGCTGCCTGCGGGAGCAAGCTGGCGTGCGATCTCGAACTGCTCCCGGGCTTCGTCGAAATAGCCCCGTCGCTTGAAACTTCGGCCACGTTCGATCGCCTTGACAGCCGCGTCCCAGGCCGCAGGCTTTTCTTCCTCAGCCGCGTACAGGGCACTCGCTGCCAGTAACAAACCGATCAACGGCAACGGCGTCAGCGCCGCCAGGAATCTAGTCATGGCGAGCAAACACCACGAGATGTTCCGCCTGGAGCCGGACGCCGACCGACGCGCCCACCTCGTGATTCGCGTGGCTTGGAAACAAGGAAAGCAGCTCGGTACCGCTTTGCAGACGAAGCGTATACAGGATTTCCGCCCCCTTGAACGCCTTGCGCACGATCCTGGCCTCTATGGCCGCTTCCGCATCCGGCACGATGTCGTCCGGCCGAATCAACACGTCCAGCGCCGCGCCCACGCCGCAGTCCAGCCCCTGTTTGCCCCGCACCACTCCGAGCTCGGTCTCCACGGTACCGGGAGCCAGGGATTTTCCGCGCAGAAATACCCCCTCGCCAATAAAATCGGCCACAAATCGATGCGCCGGTTCATGATAAAGATCGTACGGCGTACCCCATTGCATTATCTTGCCGCCATACATGACCCCGACCCGCTCACCCAGAGCGAATGCGTCCTGCTGATCGTGCGTGACCAGCACGCTGGTGGTTCCTTGATCTTTAAGGATGTCCCGTACCTCGTAACCCAAGCGTTCGCGCAGCTCGACATCCAGGTTGGAAAACGGTTCGTCCATGAGCAACAGAACGGGCCTGGGCGCCAGGGCACGCGCCAACGCCACTCGCTGCTGTTGTCCACCGGACAGCTCGTGGGGATAGCGGTCGCTGAGCTCGACCACACCGACGCGTTCCAGGATCTGCTCCACGAGGTGGTTTGCGCCACGCGCGTTGCGCTCACGCAGACCAAAGGTCACGTTGTCGATCACCTTCAAGTGCGGAAACAAGGCGTTGTCCTGGAACACCATGCCGACGCGCCTCTGCTCCGGTGCGAGGCTGTAACCCGCTCTGGAGACGATCCGGCCTCCCAGCTCGATTTCACCCCCCGCCAAGGGGTGGAATCCCGCAATCGCGCGCAAAACGGTGGTCTTGCCGCATCCACTCGGACCGAGCAGGCACACCAGAGAGTGCTCCTGCACGGAAAAAGACAAGCCGTCCACAACCGCACGATCACCATGGGTGCACACGATACTGCGCACATCCAAGACCTTGTTGGCAGACATAGCCGTTACAGTTGTAATGTCACGAACCGTGAATCGACGCTATTGTCGTCAGGCACGCAACAGATATTCCAGCAATGCCTTTTGCGCATGCAAACGATTTTCCGCCTGGTCCCACACCACGCTCTGCGGTCCGTCGATGACCTCCGTGGTGACCTCAAAACCGCGATAAGCGGGAAGGCAGTGCATAAAGACCGCATCGGAGTTTGCGTGCCGCATCAGCTTCTGGTCCACGCGATAGTTCTCAAAGGCCTTCACCCGCTTTTCCTTTTCCTCCTCCTGGCCCATACTCGCCCAGGTATCCGTAACCACGATGTCCGCATTCCGCACCGCGTCCATCGGATCTTCGAAGACCGCGATTCGGTTTCCAGCGTTGCGCAGTGTCTCTTGCTCGGGATGATATCCGCGCGGTGTCGCTACGCATAGGCTGAAGTCAAACCGAAGTGCGGCGTTGATCCAGGAATTGCACACATTATTGCCGTCTCCCACCCAGGCCACCTTTCGCCCCCGAATATCACCACGGAGCTCCGTATAGGTCTGAATGTCCGCCAGGAGTTGGCAGGGGTGAAAGCGGTCCGTCAATCCGTTGACTACCGGGACTTGCGAGTGCTCGGCAAATTTTTCCACCATGGAATGGCTCGAGGTCCGAATCACGACGACTTCGACCATGCGGGACATTACGCGCGCCGTATCCTCGAGGGCCTCACCGCGACCGAGCTGGGTGCTGCCTGGAGAAAGAAATATAGCGCGGCCTCCGAAATGGGTCATCGCGACCTCGAACGACAGCCGCGTTCGCGTGGACGACTTGTCAAAGATCATCACCAGGGTATAACCCTGGAACTTCTGTTCCGCAAGCCCGGCCTTGAACTGCGTCTTCAACTCGATCGCACGCTCTATGAGCGCCCTGAGCTCATCCGAATTCAGGTCCAGCAGCGTTAAAAAGTGGCGTACGCTCATGCGGGTTGTGACTCGAACTGCGAAAGCGACTCCAACAGACGATCGACCAACAGGTCCGCTTCGTCGTCGGCAAGAATCAAAGGCGGCAGCAGTCTGACAACGTCGCCCGCGGTGACATTGATCAGCAATCCGTGCTGCAGTGCGATCGACACCAATTTCGCGCAGGGACGGTGGGTTTGCACCGCCATCATCAGCCCGCGCCCGCGGATTGACAGGACCGAACCACGCTCCGCCAGGCGTTGCCGCATATTTCGCAGTATACGCAGACCGAGCTCCGCCGCACGTGCCGCGAGCCCGTCCCCCGCGTGCATTACCTCGATGACCGCCAAGGCCGCTCGGCAGGCGAGGGGGTTGCCGCCGAACGTGGAACCGTGCGAACCGGGACCCAATACGTCCGCAGCGGCGCCGGAGGCCATACACGCCCCGATCGGAACACCGTTGCCCAGCGCCTTGGCGACGGTAACGACGTCCGGAACGACGTCTTCGTGTTGATACGCGAACCATCTCCCGGTGCGACACATGCCGGTTTGGATTTCATCGATCATGAGCAACCAGCCGCTTTGATCGCAAATCTGCCTCAAGCCCGCCAGGTAACCCGCGTCCGGGATATTGATGCCGCCCTCGCCTTGGATCGGTTCCACCAACACGGCCACCACCTCCTGATCGCTGCGGCTGACCTGCCGGATCGAGTCGAGATCATTAAAGGGGACCCGCTTGAAACCCGACACCAGCGGCTCGAATCCGGCGTGCACCTTGCGATTGCCGGTCGCGGTCAAGGTCGCCAATGTGCGGCCGTGGAAGGCCCCGTCCATGACCAGGATCGCGGGCCTCTCGACGCCTTTTCGGTGGCCCCATAGACGGGCGAGCTTGATCGCCGCCTCGTTGGCCTCCGCGCCGGAATTACAGAAAAATGCCCGATCCATGCCGGCGACGGCGCACAGGCGTTCGGCCAATCGCCTCTGCAGAGGAATCTCGTAGAGATTGGACGTATGCATCAGCGTGTGCGCCTGCTCGGATACGGCTGCGGCCACTTGTGGATGGGAGTGGCCCAGTGCGGCGACGGAAATTCCACCCAACGCGTCGAGGTAGCGATTGCCCTCGGTGTCCCACAGCCAGGCTCCGACCCCGCGCGTGAAGCTCACGGGCAATCGTGCGTAAGTCTGCATCAGGTGGTGATTCGCGGTTTCCATAAATGCAAAGGCGCCCTGGATCAGAGGCGCCAACGGACCAAACCGATAAGTTCAATTGTTACGGATTATACTTCCAACCGCCGACCGGCTCTCAATAACCAGAAGTTGAAGCTTGCCTCACACCGACCGTCAACCAAAGATGCCCATCTGGTGGGCGGGTGTGCCCGCGATCATGAAAAACAGCATGGGGATGGAAAGCATGGTGTTAGTCCGTGACGCGAGCAACGCGACTCTTGCCGCTTTCGCTTTGTCTTCATCGCTGGCCTGTACAAATCCCAGAACCTTCTTCTGGTTGGGCCAGATCAGCACCCAGACATTGAACAGCATGATGGTTCCCAACCAGGCACCAATGCCTATGTAGGCGGCGGACCCCTGCAGCAAGAAGGCCCGCGCAATGCCGTTCGTATCGGATGTACCGTGCCCGATGAGCAGATAGATAGCTCCGGTAACCCAGGTCGCCACGGCCGCCCAGCGAAACCACAACAACGCGCGCGGCGCAATGTGCTTGGTGATGCCCGCCGCCGTCCCGTCGGCTTTCGCTTTGCCAAGACCGGGGACCTGGACGAAATTGAAATAGTACAGGAGACCTATCCAAACTATACCGGCGAGAATATGCAGCCAACGATCTATGATTTCCATAACCAAACGCCTCTTCTTGCTTATCGTGTCAACCCAGGAATGCCCTTGCAAAAAAGTACAGTACCAGGGTAAGTGCGAAACCCGAGACGATCGTTCCAGTGATGGAATCAAGCGGATTCTTCATTACCTATCTCTCCTGTTCAATGACGAGATGACTCTTGGCAATTCGCGCACAAGCCTATGATAGTGATGTTTCAATTTCAAGCCGACATTCACGCGCTCGGGTCGAGCGGATGCTCGGCGACCATCCGCCGAAGAGCAAGGTGTTACTTACGATCCAGAACGAACGCGCTGCCGTCGCTGCCGCATTCTTGACCTGAGCCCGCGTTACAAAGATCATTACGGCCTCCAATCGCTTCGCTTAGAGCGACCGATCCTATGCATTCTGTCAATAAAGTGGTGCTCGCCTATTCGGGTGGGCTGGATACGTCAATCATACTCAGATGGCTGCAGGAAACCTACCGCTGTGAGGTAGTGACGTTCACCGCCGACATCGGCCAAGGAGACGAGATCGAACCGGCTCGCATCAAGGCCCGGCAATTCGGCGCCAGCGAGATTTTCGTTGAAGACCTCAGGGAGCAGTTCGCCAGAGACTTCGTGTTCCCCATGTTCCGCGCAAACGCGTTGTACGAAGGAGAATATCTTCTCGGTACATCCATCGCCAGACCCCTTATCGCCCAGCGCCTGGTCGAGATCGTGGATCTCACCGGTGCAGACGCCGTCGCCCACGGAGCCACCGGCAAAGGGAACGACCAGGTACGTTTCGAGCTGAGCGCCTATGCGCTCAAACCGGATATTAGAATCATCGCGCCGTGGCGCGAATGGGACCTGAACTCTCGAGACAAACTCGTGGAATACGCCGACACACATGGGATTCCAGTGGAAAAGAATCGCGCCGGCCGATCCCAGTACTCGATGGACGCCAACCTGCTGCACATTTCCTACGAGGGCGGAGAACTCGAGGATCCATGGGTGGAGCCCAAACCGGAAATGTGGCGATGGACCGTCTCACCCCAGTCGGCCCCCGACAGGTCCGAGTACGTGGAGTTGACCTTCCACAAGGGTGACGTCGTCGCCGTGAACGACGAGACCCTGTCGCCTGCGGAGGTGTTGCTGCGCCTGAACCAGATCGGCGGACGGCACGGAATCGGTCGTGCCGACATCGTCGAGAACCGCTACGTCGGCATGAAATCGCGCGGTTGCTACGAAACTCCGGGCGGCACGATCTTGCTCAAGGCGCACAGGGCGATGGAGTCGTTGACCTTGGACAGGGAGGTCGCACACCTGAAAGACGAGATCATGCCCAAATATGCGAGCCTCGTATACAACGGTTACTGGTGGAGCCCGGAACGCGAGATGCTGCAGAAAATGATCGATTCTTCCCAAACGAACGTCAACGGTATCGTGCGCCTGAAGTTGTACAAAGGCAGCGTCGTCGTGGTCGGCCGTCGATCTCAGAGCGACTCCCTGTTCGACGATAAGATCGCCACCTTCGAAGACGATGCCGGAGCGTATGAGCAGGCGGACGCGGCCGGATTCATCAAGCTCAACGCATTGCGGCTCAGAATCGCGGCGCGCGGGCGCCGGTGAACCGGGCCGGTCATGAGGCGCCGGGACGACGGCAATCGAATGGCGCGTGCGCGGTCCGGCCCGGGCCCGCGTCTGCCGGTTGCTGCGGAATATAGCATTGGCGAACCTGCTTGATCGCGCCCTGACGCGACTGCAGTCGGTACCCTGGAGTTTGACTCTGCTCGTGGGGGCCGCGCTCGCGCTCGCGCCGTTCTCTCCCGAGCCGCATCTGTGGGAGAAACTGAAGATGTGGCACGCCGGCAACCTGCAACGGGCCGTCGATATGTTTGATCTTGCGTTTCACGCATCGGGATTGATGCTGATCGCATTGAAATTGGCGCCGGGCGCCGTCAAGCTTGTTCGCCGACATCGCCGTGATTGACGCTCCGCGCGGCGCTGTAATCGTGCCGGTATACAACGAGGCCGCAGTTGTCCGCGAATGCTGTACGCACCTTGCCGGGCTGCGATCGGTGCACCAGGTCCTGTTCGTTGACGGCCAAAGCGACGACGGGACTCCGGAGATCCTTGAACGCCTTGCCGCCGAATACAAAAAACTCGAACGCCCGTGTGCAATGCGGGTGGTCGCCGGCACGCGCGGACGCGCTGCGCAGATGAATAAAGGCGCGGCGTTGTCGAACGCAGACGTGCTCGTGTTTCTGCACGCGGACACCCGCTTGCCGCCGCACGCCATGGACGAGATCCTCCGCGCGTGCTGCAGCGACCGGAGCTGGGGGCGGTTCGATGTGCGTTTCGATTCCTCCTCGCTGGCGCTCCGCACGATCGCCTGGTTCATGAATCGACGCTCCTCCGTCACGGGCATAGCCACGGGGGATCAAGCCATATTCGTCAGCAAGCGCCTATTCGATCGGGTCGGCGGTTTTCCGGAGATCCCATTGATGGAGGACGTCGCTCTGTCGAAGCGCCTGCGCCGCGTTTCCCCGCCGTATCGCATTCGCCTCCCCGTTACCACCGCTGCGCGGAGATGGCAGAGAAACGGCGTTGTCGGCACCGTACTGCGGATGTGGTGCAACCGGTTGCTTTTCTGGGCAGGTGTTGCGCCGGAGCGGCTCGCCGCGCGCTATCGGGACGTCCGCTGAGGAACTGTGTTGTCGGCGGCGACGCTGCATCTGTTGGCCAAGACCCCGGTGCCGGGCCGGGTGAAAACGCGATTGATGCCCCGCGCCACGGCGGAGCAGGCCGCGCACATAGCCGCGTGGTGCATCGAAACCAGCGTAGGTCTGGCGTTGTCCACCTGGCAAGGCACGGTGCGTCTGCACGTATGGCCGAGCGCCGGACACGCTCTGTTTCGCGACCTGCAGCGCCGCTTCGGCATTCGAATAGAACTTCAGGAAAGCGGCGACCTGGGAAAGAAGATGTACGCCGCGCTGCGCTCCGCGTCTCCGGGGATCGTCATGGGATGCGACGTGCCGCATTGCCCGCGCGATGTTCTCGTGCGGGCCCGGGCTCTACTGAACGACGGCTGCAACGTGATCGGAAGGAGTCGAGACGGC
>CAMYIN010000046.1 GCA_947258495.1 uncultured Gammaproteobacteria bacterium | reverse complement strand
GCTTTATATCATATTCGGATATATTGTCCTTGGATCCTTCTTCCAGTCATATTTATCTTATAATTTCAGTGATGTTGCTGCAGATCAGTTCTGGTATTTCTGGCCGTATCATGAGAATAGCCGCGTTTTCGGACTGGTCGATGTTTTGCGGGCGCTTGTCACCGAAGAGAGTGGCGACATATCGCGCACGCGTCTGACGGTTATTGCGGCCGTCCCGGCCGTCATGCTGTTCTTCCTTCGAACCGGTCACGGATTTGGACCAGCCGCATACGGCTTGATCTTCATCTTTGCCGCAACATTTGGCGGATGTATCTTGGCCGAGGTGGGGGGACACAGGGGCGACTATTATTGGATTAATCTGCAGAGATTATTCGACCTTTTCCTGATTGCCGCGTTTGTTTCGGTTCTGACCGATCGCCGTTCCAAGGTTTTCGTCCTTTTATCATCGGTATTGGGCCGCATAGCACCGGGCAATACTGACAGGCTGTCCCGCGCACGAGACAACGCGACCATATATCTGGGACGATTCACGCGGCCCGAATGGCTGGCACCGGCGCTCGCGATTCCCTGTATTTTATTTGGCATAATACTCTATCGGGACACGGCTCGGAATGGAGACTACGATCCTGCACTTGGCGGACTTGTGGAGGGGGCGGACGAGAAACGACTCGTAACGTATGGCCTTCAATTTCGCAGCAAATTCCATAATTCAGGGATGTTCACCGGCTATCCGCTCTACTCTGGCCCGCTGGAGGCCGTCATTGGGGGTTATTCGCCAAGCCCGAGCGATTCGATAATCCACGCTTTGGGAAAACGGCGAGACGTCTATATCGAACGGTTCAAGAACAGATCGTGGGATTTCGTGACGACGATCAATCCGGGCGGGAATAATTGGGCCCTCTGGAACCGGGCGATCAATTGGCCGTTTTATCGGCATCTTTACCTCAATTACCGCCTCGAGAAGCAGTTCGAATACACGCTTGTCTGGCGGCCGTTGCCCGATGAGCGTGCACCGGACGGCCGGACGGCGCCGTGTACGGTCGAGCCATACAGGGATCGTTCCGAATCAGGCGAGTCTTTGTTGCTTACGATCGGCAATGCGACAAACGCGCTTGATCTCGGCTGGATTTACGAGGTTTCGGTGTCGGTCAAGGCATCTCTCGCTCCGGACCGCCTCAGAAATATCTTGAACAGAGGGTATCTGCGTTTCACTTATTTGCCCATGTCGGACGGTTCGCTCGTCTCCTCATTCGCGGCGCCGCTGAAATCGACGATCGTTACCTTTCCAGTTGAAGCGCAAAGCGAGGCCCCCAACGGCGTTCAAATAAAAGCGTTCCCTTCGGGTCTTGCGAGTGTAGAATTATCGGACTGCGTCGTGCGACGTTTCCAGTTCTCGCCATGGAGGCGACTGAAGCTGACGCCCGCCGGATAGGATATAGCTCCATGGAAAGCACGGTAACACAGCGACATGTGCCGACTGAACTTGGCGGACCGGAAATAGTCGGAGACAGTGATTTCGCAAATCATCTTGTCACCGTCGCGGTAATCTCGACCGCAGGCGACTTCGACGAGGACAGCATTGAGCGACTGGCACGTGAGCTCGATAATAACTTCCCGTTTTATGAGTTGATTATTATCCAGAACCAGATACCGGGCGCCACGGAGGACCGCATTGACCGCTGCGTCGCCGGATTGCGCAACACGCGGGTCCTCATCATGGCGGAACACCAGGAGTTCGAGGTCCTGGCGTTGGCGGCCCTCGACAATGCAATCGGCGACTATGTTGTGCTGATCAACATTGACGAGGATGATCCGCACATAGCCTCGTCGATGGTCCGGGCGTCGAGCAACGCCAATGACGCCGTTGTTCTTTTGCGATACGCCTCGATCCCACTCGTGCTGAGGGTTCTCAGTTTCTTCTTCTACGGCGCCTTGCGCGTCATCACGGGCTCGAAATTCGTTCCCAACACATCCAAGACTGTGTGTTTGCCGCGTCGTTTCATTTCCGAGTTGAATCTCGTTCGGAACCGGAAGATGCACCTCAAGATGTTGGCCGCCCTGCGCGGCCATAGTCGAGTGGTATTGGACGGAGAGGCCAGGCGGCACGCCCCCAGGGTGCGACAACTCCTGAACCGACTTCTCTTCTATTTCGAGATTCTCAGCACCGCCTCGACTCGACTTCTGAAGCTCATGTCCTTTCTCTCGCTGCTCGGCAGTTTCGCGAGCTTCACCTATCTCCTGTACGCCCTGACGGTATGGCTGGTGAAGGAGGACATAAGCCAGGGCTGGTTCAGCCTTTCAGTGATCCTGGCGACGATGTTCGGGCTGCTGCTGGCTGCCACAGGCGTAATAGGTGCGTTCTTGATACAATTGATGAACGAGACCGAGAGACGACAATCCTATTTCGTCTCGCGCGAGGTATCGAATGTCGACCTGTTCAGGAATCTCGACAAGTTGAACATCGAGCAATGAGCCCCGATCTGATCGATAAATCGTCGACGGGCTCTCCCGGCGAGAGATGAAGACGGACTTATGAAGCGCGCTTTGATCGGGCATACCGGGTTCGTGGGATCGAACCTGGAGAGGGTTCTGTCTTTTTCGCACAAATACAATTCGAAGAATATCGAGGATATGGCGGGCGCCCAGTTCGACGAGGTCTGGTGCGCCGGCACCTCGGCGGTCAAATGGGTCGCGAACCAGGCCCCCGACCAGGATTGGGATGGCGTCAGCCGGCTGATGGGTGTGCTTCGCGAAGTCCGGGCGGACAGGTTCATTCTCATCTCGACCGTCGACGTCTTTGCCACGCCAATCGGTGTTGACGAGAATTCACCGGTCGAGACCGAAGACCTGCATCCCTACGGGCTCCACAGATACCGCGTGGAGGAATTCGTCCGGTCGCAATTCCGCGATGCTTTCATCTTTCGTCTGCCGAACATTTACGGGCCCGGTTTTCGCAAGAACGTGCTGTACGACCTCATGCATCGCCACCGGGTGGAATTCATCGATTCCGAGATGCGCCTCCAGTTTTATGAAGTTTCGCGCCTGCATAGCGATGTCCGGCTGGTCGTCGATGCAGGAATTCCGCTGGTCCATTTGGCGAACGAACCGATAAGGGTTGGCGACATCGCCGAGCGGGTCCTCGGATACCGCGATTTCTCGAACCCCCTTTCGGAGAGTCCGCCCAAATACGATATGCAGACGGTCCACGGTGCGCTGTTCGGCTCAGAGGGCCGCTATATCCTGAGTGCCGAAGACTGCATGAGAGAAATAGAGCGGTTCGTTCAGGCCTCGGTTGGCCGTAGCGGACCGAGTGCTTTGACATGAAGCTCTCGGTCTCCCAGATCGCGTGGACCACCGCCGAAAACGAACCCATGGCCAAGATGCTGGCAGAACATGGGGTGGAAAGCTTTGAATTCGCGCCATCGCTGCTGTTCCCCGGCCGGTCCACGGACGAGGTCACGGACGACGAGATACGGACAGCGGGCGAATGGTGGGCAACGCGAGGACTGCGCCCGGTCGCGGCACAGTCGCTGCTTTTCAACCGGCCGGACGTGAAGCTGTTCGGGACTGAGGGCGAACGCGAGGCACTGCTCCGCGCCTTGTCGCGCGTCATCCGCATTGCCGGATCTCTGGGAGCCATTCCCCTCGTATTCGGATCACCCGGCAACCGGCGCAGGGGCGGTCTGTCGCCCGCCCGGGCGCATGACATCGCCAGCGATTTCTTCCGGGCCGCCGGCGCCATCGCCGAGCGACACGGATGCATCCTCTGTATCGAACCCAATGCTGTGGACTATGGGTGCGATTTCATAAACACGCTCGCCGAGGCCGCCGCTCTCGTCCGCAGCGTTGACCACCCCGGCTTCGCGCTCAACGTGGACGCCGGTGTCATGCGTATGGAGGGCGATGGTGTGGACATGCTGCGGGAAGCGTTGCCGCTGGCGCGCCATTTCCACATCAGCAATCCTTACCTTGCGCCGGTCGGTGGCCAGGACGAATTCCACGGCGAACTGGCAGGAGTATTGCGGGAATGCCGGTACGACGGATATGTCTCTATAGAAATGCGCAAGACGGGGGAGGATGACAACGTGGCCTCCGTGCGCACAGCCGTCGAGTTTGCGCAAAGGGTCTACCTCGATGGTTAGTGGGGGGAGCGATACGGACGGCAATGCCGTGCAGCCGGTGCACGCCGCGCCAAGCGCACGCGCG
>CAMYIN010000045.1 GCA_947258495.1 uncultured Gammaproteobacteria bacterium | reverse complement strand
GAGATCCGCGACGAGGGCGCCACTGGCCGCGGGGCGAAACCCAAGGCCGGCATCACCGGTTTCTCGGTCTCGCACCTGCGTCTGCCCGAGGCACGCCGACCCTGGGAGGACGACGAGCGCGCGCCGACGCGCATCGCCACGCCGCTGCAGATCATGCTCGAGGGACCGATCGGCGGGGCGTCGTTCAACAACGAGTTCGGGCGTCCCAATCTCTGCGGCTACTTCCGCAGCTTCGAACAGTGGGTCCCGCGCGCCCGCCGCCGCGAGAAGCGGGGTTATCACAAGCCCATCATGCTCGCGGGCGGCCTGGGCAACATTCGCGCCGAACACGTGCGCAAAGGCGAGATACCGGACTCGGCCCGCGTCGTCGTCCTCGGGGGTCCGGCGATGCTGATCGGCCTTGGGGGCGGCGCCGCCTCCAGCGTCGCCACCGGCAGCAGCAGTGAGCAACTGGACTTCGCGTCGGTGCAACGCGGCAACGCCGAGATGCAGCGACGTTGTCAGGAAGTGATCGACCAGTGCTGGGCCCTCGGCGAGGACAACCCCATCATCACCATTCACGACGTCGGCGCCGGCGGGCTGTCCAACGCGGTTCCCGAGCTGGTCAACGATTCTCGCCGCGGTGGGCGTATTCAGTTGCGCGACGTGCTCAACGACGACCCGGGCATGACGCCGATGCAGATCTGGTGCAACGAGGCCCAGGAACGCTACGTGCTGGTGGTGGCGGCGGATCGAGTGGCGGAGTTCGAAGCTCTCTGCCGGCGGGAGCGGTGTCTGTACAGCGTCGTCGGGCGCGCTACGCAGGACCGGCGGCTGGTGTTGGAGGACCGATATTTCGCGGACCAGGGTGGCCACCGGGCAACGCCCATCGACATGGACATGGCGACATTGTTCGCGAAGCCACCGAAGATGCTGCGCGACGTCACGCGCGTCGGCGGCGCGCTGCCGCCTTTCGACGCATCGAGTATATCTGTGTGGGAGGCGGTAGATCGTGTGCTGCGTTTTCCGTCGGTGGCAGACAAGACCTTCCTTATCACTATCGGCGATCGCAGCGTCACCGGCCTGGTGTGTCGCGACCAGATGGTGGGGCCGTGGCAGGTCCCGGTGGCGGACGTCGCCGTAACCGCCGCTGGCTACACGGCGCATCAGGGCGAGGCCATGGCGGTGGGAGAACGCACGCCGCTGGCGGTGATCGACGCCCCGGCGAGCGGCCGCATGGCGGTGGGCGAGACCCTGACCAACCTCGCCGCGGCGCCCATCCGCAATCTCGAAGCGGTCAAACTGTCCGCCAACTGGATGGCAGCGGCCAACCACCCGGGCGACGACGCCGCGTTGTTCGACACGGTCAGCGCGGTCGGTATGGAGCTGTGCCCGGCACTGGGCATTTCCATCCCCGTGGGCAAGGACTCCATGTCCATGAAGACCGTGTGGTCGGACGAGCGCGGGGAACAACACGCGGTGACCGCGCCGGTGTCCCTCATCGTCAGCGCCTTTGCCCCCGTAGACGACGTCCGCAAGACGCTCACGCCGGTGCTGCGCGGCGGCGCCGCCGACACGGAGTTGTACCTGTTTGATCTCGGCAGTGGAAAAAATCGACTGGGCGGTTCCGCCCTGGCGCAGGTATACGGCGAGCTCGGCAACGCCTGTCCCGACGTCGACGACGCGGGGCAGCTGCGCCGGTTTTTCCTCACGATCCAGACATTGAACGCATCGGGGCTGCTGCTCGCCTACCACGACCGCTCCGACGGCGGCTTGTGGGCGACGCTGTGTGAAATGGCGTTCGCCGCCCGCGCCGGCTTGCGCGTCGCCCTCGATTCCCTGGCGGGCGACCCGCTTGCCGTGTTGTTCAACGAGGAGTTGGGCGCCGTAGTGCAGATACGCGCGCAGGATCTAGCCGCGGTGCTTGAGATCGTCGAGCGCTTCGACCTGGACGGCTGTTTTCACGCCGTGGGCGCGCCGACCGACGACGGCGTGGTGCGGGTCGAGCACCACGGCTCGATCGTGTTCGAAGACTTACGCGTGAATCTGCACCGTGCCTGGTCGGAGACCACCTGGTGCATGCAGGCCTTGCGCGACCATCCGCAGTGCGCGCAGCAGGAATACGACCGGATTCTGGACGCGGGCGATGCGGGTCTTCACACCGCCCTGCAATTCGACCCGCAGGACGACGTGGCTGCGCCTTTCATCGGCAGCGGCGTGCGTCCGGCGCTGGCGATACTTCGGGAGCAGGGCGTCAACGGTCAGGTGGAGATGGCCGCCGCTTTTCATCATGCCGGTTTCCAAGCGGTCGACGTCACCATGAGCGATCTAGTCGACGGCCGCGTCTCCCTGGAGCAGTTCCGCGGCCTTGCGGCCTGCGGGGGATTCTCGTTCGGCGACGTCCTCGGGGCCGGCGAGGGCTGGGCGAAATCGGTGCTCTTCAACGCCGCCCTGCGGGATCAGTTCGAGGCGTTCTTTCACCGCGCCGACACCTTTGCCCTCGGGGTCTGCAACGGTTGTCAGATGTTGTCGAACCTGCGCTCCCTGATACCAGGCGCCGGCGAGTGGCCGCATTTCGTCCGCAACCTTTCAGAGCAGTTCGAAGCGCGTTGGGTGATGGTCGAGATCCTGGACGGCCCCTCGGTGTTGTTCAACGGCATGCAGGGATCGCGATTGCCGGTGGTGGTCGCCCACGGCGAAGGCCGCGCAGAGTTCTCCAAAAGCGACTACGCTGAAGCCGTCGCCGGCGGCGGCCGTTCAGTGATGCGCTTCGTCGACAACGCCGGGGCGCCTTCGGAACGCTATCCCTATAACCCCAACGGCTCGCCCGGCGGGGTCACCGGATTGACTACCGCGGACGGCCGCGTCACGATCATGATGCCTCACCCGGAACGCATATTCCGCAGCGCGAGCAACACCTGGACGTCGTCGCACGATTGGGGCGAGTTCGGACCGTGGATGCGTTTGTTTCGCAACGCACGTGCGTGGGTGGGTTGACGCATGCGTACCGACGGCATGTTCTCCCTGTCTGTCGCGGATCGACCCGACGGCATCTCGAGGCGGCCGTGCTTGCCGCGCGTTCGCGTCGGTTGCATCGCCGGCAGTGTGGATGGTGCCGGACCGTTGGGTAGTGGCCATGCATAAGTTTGGGTGGAGCAACTATCTTCTGCGTCTGGCGGGCGCGCTGGTCTTGGTGTTCGTGACCTACAATCCCGACGGATTGTCCTACTATCACTGGACCTTGCCGGCGTGGGAGGACTTTGCCAAGTTCGAGGTGTTGATGGCGTTTGCCGGGGTGGTGCTGTTGATCGGCTGGGCGATTTTTCTTCGCGCCACCACGCGATCACTGGGGATCATCGGCACCGGCTTGGCGATCGCTTTCTTCGCCACCTTGATCTGGGTACTGATCGCTTACACGCCGATACCCCAGGACAATGTAAAGATTCTGTCGTATCTGATTCTCTTCGGCTTGGCCGGGGTGCTGTCCATCGGCGTGTCCTGGTCCCACGTGCGCCGCCGGCTCACGGGACAGCTCGACGTGGACGAGACCGACGACCACTGAAATGAAACAATACCTCGATCTCATGCGCCACGTGCTGGAGCACGGTACCCGCAAGCAGGACCGTACCGGCACCGGGACGCTGAGCGTGTTCGGATATCAGATGCGGTTCGCGCTTGCGCAGGGATTTCCCCTGGTGACGACGAAGAAGCTGCACCTGCGATCGATCATTCACGAATTGCTGTGGTTTCTGCGCGGCGATACCAACGTCCGCTATCTGCACGACAACGGCGTCACCATCTGGGACGAATGGGCGGACGAAAACGGGGACCTCGGACCCGTCTACGGGTATCAATGGCGTTCCTGGCCGACGCCGGACGGGCGGAATGTCGATCAGATCGGTCAAGCCGTGGAACAGATCAGGAACACGCCGGATTCCCGGCGCATCATCGTCAGCGCCTGGAACGTCGGCGCCGTCGAGGAGATGGCGTTGCCGCCCTGCCACGCCTTTTTTCAGTTCTATGTCGCGGACGGCCGACTTTCCTGTCAACTCTATCAACGCAGCGCGGACATCTTTCTGGGCGTGCCGTTCAACATCGCCTCCTACGCCCTGTTGACGATGATGATGGCCCAGGTGACGGGATTGCAGCCGGGCGACTTCGTGCACACCTTTGGCGACGCCCACCTGTATCTGAACCATCTGCAACAGACGGAACTGCAACTCTCCCGCGATCCCTATCCGCCGCCCACCATGCGTATGAATCCGCAGGTGCAGAGCATCTTCGATTTTCAATACGAGGACTTCGAACTGATCGGCTACCGCGCGCATCCGCACATCAAAGCGCCGGTGGCGGTGTAATCGTTCGCGGCGCGCGCCGGCAGCATGCTCTCCCTCATCGTCGCCATGGACCGAAACCAGCTCATCGGGCGGGACAACCGGCTGCCGTGGCACCTTTCGGCCGACCTCAAACGTTTCAAGCGCATCACCATGGGGAAACCGATCGTCATGGGTCGCAGGACCCACGAATCCATCGGCAAGCCCCTGCCGGGGCGTACCAACATCGTGGTGAGCACGGATCGCCATTATCAAGCCGCGGGATGTCGGGTGGTGGCTTCGCTGCACGAGGCCTTGAGCGCCGCCGGGGAGCAAGAGGTTTTCGTCATCGGTGGTGCGAGTCTCTACGAACAGGCGCTTCCGCTGGCCGGGCGCATGTACGTGACCGAAATCGACGCGGCGTTCGAGGGCGACACCTGGTTTCCGGAATTCGATCCCGGCGAGTGGCAGGAGACGGCGCGCGAAGCGCATCCCGCCGACGCGGGCAATGCCTATGCGTTCGCCTTCGTCGTCCTCGATCGGCGCGCCGCTGCCTAACCGGTCTTGCCCAGGACGCGGATCTCCACCGACTCCCCGATTTCCTCCGCCTCTTTTTCCAATTCTCGCTGCTCCTGCTGCAATGCCCACATCTCCGCGTAGCGCCCGCCGGCCTCCAACAGTTGGCGGTGGCTGCCCCGTTCGGTGATGCGGCCGTGTTCCAGCACCAGTATCTGATCCGCGTCGATCACCGTCGACAGACGGTGGGCGATGACCAGGGTGGTGCGGTTCGCGGCTACGTCTTTCAACGCCGACTGGATCGCCTGCTCCGATTTCGAGTCGAGCTGCGATGTGGCTTCGTCGAAGATGAGGATCGGCGGGTTCTTCAGGATGGTGCGCGCGATGGCGATGCGCTGCTTCTCGCCACCGGAGAGCTTGAGCCCGCGTTCGCCGACGACGGTGTCGAGACCCTGCGGCAGGGCGGCGATAAACCGGTCCAGATGCGCGAGCCGGGCGGCCTCTTCGACTTCCGCGTGGGTGGCATCTGGTCGGCCGTAGCGGATGTTGTGCTCGATGCTGTCGTTAAACAACACTGTATCCTGCGGAACGATGCCGATGGCTGCGCGTAGACTCCGTAGCGTGACCTCGCGGATGTCGCGACCGTCGATGGTGATAGCACCGCCGGTGACGTCGTAGAAACGGAACAGCAAGCGCGCCAGCGTGGACTTTCCAGCGCCGCTGCTGCCCACGACCGCAAGCTTTTTCCCCGCCGGGATCTCGAACTCGATGTCGTCCAGGATCGGCCTGTCCGGCTGATAGTGGAAGTGCACGTGATGAAACGCCACCAGGCCGCCGCTGACGGCGAGGGTCGCCGCCCCCGGGCTGTCGTGTATTTCCGCGTCCTGATCGAGCAGACTGAACATGCGTTCCATGTCGGTGAGCGAATGCTTGACCTCGCGGAATATGGTGCCGAGGAAATTCAATGGAATGTAAAGTTGAATCAGAAAGGCGTTGACCATGACGAAATCGCCGAGGGTCATGGCGCCGGTGACGACGCCGCTCGCGGCCAGGATCATGAGGATGGTGAGGCCGATACCGATGATGACGCCCTGGCCGATGTTGAGCAGCGCCAGCGAAACCTGACTCTTGATCGAGGCCTTCTCCCACTTCTGCAGCTGCGTGTCGTAGCGATCGGCTTCGTATTCCTCGTTACCGAAATATTTGACCGTCTCGTAATTGATCAGCGAGTCGATGGCGGCGGTGTTCGCCCTGGAGTCGGCGGTGTTCATCTGTACCCGGAACTTGATACGCCACTCGGTGACCTTGTAGGTGTAATAGAAGTACAGGCCGACGGTGACCGCGGTGACCACCGAGAACCAGATCTCGAAATTCAACAGCAGGATGGCGCACACCACGAGGATCTCGAACGCGGTGGGAAGGATGCTGAAGATGAGGAAGTGCAACAGCTGGGTGATGCTGCGGCTGCCGCGCTCGATGTCCCGGGAAACGCCGCCGGTCTGGCGGTCGAGATGAAAGCGGAGCGCGAGTTCGTGCAGATGCTGGAAGACCTTCAATGCGATGCGGCGCGTAGCGCGTTGCGAAGCCTTGGCGAATACCGCGTTGCGCAGCTCCTGGAACAGCGAGGTGCTGAAACGGAGCAAGCCGTAGCCGATCAACAGAAACAGCGGTATGGCGAGGACCTGGGCGTTCGTGTCGCCGACGTCGAGCGAATCCACGATCAACTTCAATGCCACCGGTACGCCGATGTTCGCGAGTTTGGCGAGCGCCAGAAACAACAGCGCGATACCGATGCGGCCCCGGTACTCCCACAGATAGGGAAACAGGGCCTTAATGGTCTTCCAGTCGTTGCGGTTTTCCGCCGGCAGTTCCGTGGGGTGACTTCTGTTACGCATCTCGAATGAAAATGAGGAAAGGAGACGCTAATGATAGCGCACTTGCGCCGAGGCCCGCCGCGACGACGACGCGGTATCTGTGCTCCAGAACGGGATGGGAAACAGGGATGCGGAAGAAAGGAGGGGTCGGAATCTGTGACTCCGACCCCGTGAGGACGAGAGCGGCGCGCCTACATGCGTTCGAACACCGCCGCGATGCCCTGACCGCCGCCGATGCACATGGACACCAGGGCGTAACGGCCGCCGGTTCGCTGTAGTTCGTACAAGGCCTTCACTGTCAGGATGCAGCCGGTCGCGCCGATGGGGTGACCCAGGGAAATACCGCTGCCGTTCGGATTGGTCTTGTCCATCGGCAGGTCCAGATCACGCACCACCGCGAGCGCCTGGGCGGCGAAGGCCTCGTTGAGTTCGATGACGTCCAGATCCTTCACGCCGAGACCGGCCTTCTCCAGCACCTTGCGGATGGCCGGCACCGGTCCGATACCCATGTACCGCGGTTCGACGCCGGCGTGGGCGTAGGCGACCAGGCGTCCCATGGGTTGATATCCGCCTTTTTCGGCGGCGCCGGCCTCCATCAACACCACCGCCGCGGCGGCGTCGTTGATGCCCGAGGCGTTGCCGGCGGTCACCGAGCCGTCTTTCTGGAACACCGGCCGCAGCTTGGACAGTCCCTCCACGTCGACGTCGGCGCGGATGTGCTCGTCGCGATCGAAGACCGTGGTGCCCTTGCGGGACTTGATCTCGATCGGCAGGATCTGGTCCTTGAAGACGCCACTGTCGCTGGCCTTCGCCGCGCGCCGGTGGCTCTCCACCGCCAGCGCGTCCTGGTCTTCCCGGCTGATCTCCCATTTGTCCGCGACGTTTTCCGCCGTGATTCCCATGTGGCAGGAATCGAACGGATCGGTGAGCGCTCCCACCATGGGGTCGACGGTGGATCCGTCGCCCATGCGTTGTCCCCAGCGCATCGCCGGCACGTGGTACGGCGCGCGGCTCATGGATTCGGCTCCGCCGGCGACGGCGGCGTCGGCGTCGCCCATATGCACCGCTTGCGCCGCGCTGACGATGGCCTGCAGACCGCTGCCGCACAGCCGGTTCAAGGTGAACGCGGGCGTCTCGATCGCCAGGCCGCCCTCGATCGCGGCGTAGCGGGACAGGTACATGTCTTTGGCCTCGGTGTGAATGACGTTGCCGATGACGCAAAAACCGATTTGCTCGGGCGAGAGACCCGATCTCGACACCGCCTCGCGGACGACCGTTGCGGCCAGGTCCTTGGGCGGTTGATCTTTCAGCGATCCGCCGTAATCGCCGATGGCGGTGCGTACACCGCTCAAGACTACGATATCTCTTTGCTCTGGCATGGTGGCTCTCCTCCGGTAGGTACGTTGGATGGTGGCATGCCCTACGGTGCTCCAACGCGGTTTCCCAATCTTAGCCGGTATCGGGTAATTCTGCAGCACTTTCGTGGAGAACTAAGTGCAACCCGCAGGATTATGCACATTGACGCGAAACGCACGCGGCAGTGCGATGATGCGATGGACGGTAGATCTGGGACAGGGGTGTAACACAGGTCCAAACGGAATTGTCTTCATGGGTCTCGCCAGGCTGGATCGAGGGAAAATTCCCGGGACACGCCGTGAATACATCCGTGTAGGCTCGGCGCCGGCCCCCCTGCCGGCGACGGTCCCGGCAATTCTCCCTCGATCCAGCTCGTCGGAAATTCCTGCTCAATCTCAGTAGATCGAGCGCCGTACAGTTCGGACGCCATTGTTGTCACCGTGCTTCATCGAACGCGCGATCTGCGTCCGCGGGTTCGGTGTTGCAACCCGAAACTAACGCCCTCACGTGTAAGGTTTCGGTCACCGCGCAAACATCATGTCCGCGCCGTATAATTGCGGCATCAACGCGCACGCATGGATTATTATCGTGTCCTTGCACTATCTGGAACTCGGAGAGGGCGATCCGCTGGTGCTGTTGCACGGCTTGTTCGGCTCCGGCACCAACCTGCGCGGGCTGGCGAAAAGGCTGGCCGCGGTGCGGCGCGTGGTGCTCGCCGATCTGCGCAATCACGGCAGCTCGCCGCACGCATCCGACATGCGGTACCAGGACATGGCCGACGACCTGGATGAACTATTGGCGGGCGTCGGCGCCGAGAACGCCGATTTTGTCGGCCACAGTATGGGCGGCAAGGCGGCGATGGTGCTCGCGCTCACGCGACCGCATCGCGTGCGCAGCCTGGCGGTCGTCGACATCGCTCCCGTCTCCTACGGCCACGGCTACTTGCCACTGATCCAGGCAATGCGGGGCCTGGACCTGTCACGATTGCGTTCGCGCGGGGACGCCGATCGAACGCTTGCTGCGGCAGTGCCCGACGACGCCACTCGCATGTTCGTACTGCAGAACCTGATCAACGCAGGTGGAACGTTTTCCTGGCGCATCAATCTCGATGCAATCGAGCGTTACATGGAGAAAATCATCGGTTTTCCACAACTGTCCGGTCGGCGTTTCGACGGTCCCTGTGTCTTTCTTGCGGGTCAACAATCGGACTATGTCCGCGACCAGCACCGCGCGCACATCCTCGAGTTGTTCCCGCGTGCCGAGCTGAATTGGATCCCCGGCGCTGGCCACTGGGTGCACGTCGACCAGCCGCAGGCCCTCGCCGGAACGTTGCTCGAATTCCTGGAAGACGTTAGGGATTAGAACTCGATGCGTGTGATCAGACCGTCGTTCAGCCACCGCTTCATAAGGCTGGCGGCGTAGGTCGCCACTTCTTGCGGCGACTTCCAGCGACGGAGACCTTCACACAAGGCGGCGAAATCCTCGCCCTGTTGCGCCCGGTCCAGGGCCCACGCTTCACTTTGGTCCAGAGACCGAAAGCGTTGTCTGAGGTCTCTGCGCCAGATGATCCAGGGCACGGCCGCGTCGGTGCCGGCGGGTGTTTCCGGGTCGCGTTTTTCCTCGCTTGCCTTCCACAAGACAACGACGTTCCAAGCCAGCTGCAGACGCTGCAACGACGGATGCAGTTCGAAGCGCAAGCCCGGCCATCGATCCGCCGGCACGCCGGCCAGGTCTTCGGCGGCTGCGACCGGCACGTCGGCGGCGTCGAACGCCGCCATCAGCTTCCACTCGAACTCGGCGAGCTCGGCAAGGAAGGGGTGCTGCGAATAGGGCGCGTTGTCGTGCAGGAATTCTGCGAGGTGGTCGCCGTACCAGCGGATGGAGTAGTGGTGCGGCGTATGGGATTCGATGTAGGCACGGCAGAGTCCGTCAAACTGCTCGTCGCCCAACAGATGATGCAGCGCTGCGTAATTTTCCTGCAGGCATTCGATGAGCCGCAGTCGGTAAGCCTCCGCGTAGATGGCGATACGCTGCTTGGCGTCCACGCGCTCGGTGGAGACGATGCTGTTCTCGAACTCGCTGTTTCCGTCCAGCACGGCCTCTTGAAACTGCGATTGCAAGGGCTGGAGGCGGCTCACGCGGCCAACTCCTCGAGGATCGGCTGGGCAATGCTGCGGGCGTGGTCGAGCTCGGCACACAGTTCTACCAGCGGAGGGATATTGTCGTCGCGCTCGATCATGCTGGACACCGCGCCGAAACGCCGCACCGCCTGCGCAAACAGTTCCCACACCGGATCGATGACCGGGTGGTCGTGACTGTCGATGATGTAGTTGCCGTGATTGGTGTGTCCGGCGAGATGAAACTGGCCGACGCGGTCCACCGGTACGCCGTTCAAGTACTCCACGGGATCGAAATCATGATTAAAGGCGCTGACATAGACGTTGTTGATGTCGAGCAGGATGCCGCAATCCGCGCGCTCTGCGATTGCGGTGAGAAACTCCCACTCCCTCATCGCCGAATCTTTATAAGTAAGATAGCTGGAGACGTTTTCTATCAGCATCGGACGCTCCATGTAATCCTGCACTTGGCGGATGCGGTCGGCGACGTGGGCGACCGCTTCTTCGGTGTAAGGCAGCGGAAGCAGATCGTGGATGTTCTTGCCGTCGATCCCCGTCCAACACAGGTGATCCGAAAACCAGTGCGGTCGCGCTCGGTCGGCGAGTTTCTTCAACTGCGCGAGATACTCCCAATTCAACGCGTTCGAGCTGCCGACGGAAAGCGACACCCCGTGCATGACCATGGGATAGCGTTCACGAATAGCGTCCAGGAAATAGAGCGGTTTCCCTCCGGCGACCAGATAGTTCTCCGAGAGGATCTCGAACCAGTCGACGTCGGAAGCTTGATCGTTAAGCACGGCCTCGTAGTGGTTCGTGCGCAAGCCGATACCAAAACCCAAAAACGGTAGGCGTTTTTTCAGTGGGGTTTTCTCCATCGTGTTGTCGAATTAACGGCGGCTGTATTCGTTCTCAAACGAACTATGACCTTGCTCGCTGTCGTTGGTTCCTCGATCGTCGCCGGCATTTCCAGCTTGGATATTGTCCGCTTCTGTAAGTTTGGATTGTTTTTTTACAAGCACTCGTCGCCGGATCATGCTGTTAGAAAAATGTGAGAAATACGCCGGAACCAACGTTTCTACTTGCGGTCTATTCGCACGTGGCCCCTGAACTCGAAGGTGACGGAGGTCTGAAATCCAACCCGAGTATCGGGGAAGCAAACGAAATTTGAGGAGACGAACGCAATGAATATGAAGAAAGTAACCGGCCTGACCCTGGCCACCGCCGCCGCCGCCATGTTCGCTACTGCGGCGCCGCTGACGGCGTCCGCCGGCGAGGCCAAGGTGAACTGCTACAACGTGAACTCGTGTAAGGGCATGGGCAGCTGCAAGACCGCCAATAATGCCTGCAAAGGACAGAACAGTTGCAAGGGTACGGGATTCGTATCCATGAACGCCGAGGCGTGCAAGGCCATCGGCGGCAAGGAAGGCTAGCTCGACACTCCAGAGCGTTACCCGAAAGACGCGAACTTGCGGGGCGCTGCGGCGCCCCGTTTTTGTTTGCGGCACTCTCATCCAATTACCGATATAACAACAAGTTGGTAGCCTCGGCGCCGCCGGTCGGATAGCAGGAACCGTGCCGCCGCGCGGCGGTCTTGAATAATGGATCCGCTAATGGAGGTGCAATTCCTTGGTATCCTCGCGAAAGAAAAAACGACCCGCCCCGGTCTCTGTGGATATGAGCAGATCGGGCAGGAAGAAATTCGAAGTATTGCTGGAAGGATTGATGGGGGATCTGTATCGGTTCGCGTATTGGAAGTGCCGCGATCGGCTGCAGGCCGAGGAACTGGTTCAAGAGACGTATCTGCGCGCATGGAAATCCATTGACAGTTTACGCGATGCAAACGCGGCAAAGAGTTGGTTGTTCACGATTTTCCATCGCGAGTACGCGCGCCAGTTCGAGCGTAAACGTTTTGAAATGCAGGATGTGGAAGAGTTGGGCAACCTGCCCGACCGCCGCGCAACCCACGACACCAGCACGGAAGCGTTCGTATTGCGGCGCGCGCTGGCAACGCTCGCCGACGAATATCGCGAACCGTTGGTGCTGCAGGTGCTCGGTGGCTTCAGCTGCGATGAGATTGCGGAGATGTTGGAGATCAGCGGCAGCGCGGTGATGACGCGGCTGTTCCGTGCCCGCAAGCAACTGCGCGAGCTGCTCGCCGACGACCATTCGACATCCGAACCGGTAACCGGTGCACGAGCATGAACTGTCTGGAATTTCGACGCGTCTGCCTGGGCGATCCATACACGGTCTCCGAGAAAATTTCCGCACACCGAAGCACCTGCCGGGACTGCGCTCGGTTTGCCGAGAGCGTGGACGTTTTCGACAAAAAATTGCAGGACGCCATGACTATCCCGGTTCCGGGCGACCTCGCCACACGCGTCAAGCTTCGTCAGGTGATCGGCGAGGAGCAGGCGCGAAGAGCCCGTCCGTGGCGATGGGCAATGGCGGCGGGCATTCTGGTTACCGTATCGCTCAGCGGTATATTCGGTTATCAGGTGTACACCACCAATCAATACATAAAACAGTTGCAGGTGGCGGTGTTGCATCACGTGGACAGCGAACCCGAATTTCTCCAGGTCGAGGCAAAGCAACCGGAAGAAAAATTCCGGCGTGTTATGGCGGCTTTCGGCGCCGACGTAGTCGGGGACATGAGACAGTTACGGCATGCGGATATCTGCGCCATGAATAAACAACCCATCGCCCACACTGTCTTTAATGGTCAAACCGGCCGGGTGACGGTGTTGTACATCATCGGCAAGCGCGTCCAGGATGAAATTCCGATACGAGCCGAGCGTCGCCACGGCGTACTCATACCGGCCGGCCAGGGCAACCTCGCGATCATCGCTCCGCAGGGAGAGCATCTGGACCTTCTGGTCAATAAGCTGAAGCGATCGATTCGCTGGAGTACGTAAGCATCAAGGCGCCGGCGGACGCGTCACGCGACCGCTGACACAGCACGGAGTGTTCAAGCCCGCAAGTTCACAGACATCCTCCCCGCAACCTCCCAAGCAGTTGACGAGCCGGTCCCCATGACCGGCTCTTTTTTTCTGGTTCCGATATTCCAAGGCAAAAATCACCCATTTGGGTGAAGAACAGAGGCTCGCCATGCGATAGGGTCGCCTTTGTCGCGGGGCGGGCGTGACGACGGATACAACCTCAACAACACGGTCTGGAAAGGAAAAGAACAATGCATATGGGGATTCGGAGAGCGTTACGGGGGCTTGTTCCTCGGATAAAACAGCCGGTGAGCGATGCCAAGAGTCCAGAGTCGTCACCGACAACGTCATCACTATTGAGCGTGACCATGGACGCTGTCCGCGCGTTTTCGGTCGCCGCAAAACCGCGTCGGATGGACAAGAAACTGCCTGGAGTTTCTTCATGTTTGGCTGGTTATGTCATTGCCCTGAGCGCGTTATGTGCCATCGGTTTTTCCAGCTACGCGTTCGCCGAGCGCTTTAACTATAAAGGGAAGCTCCATGACTCTCTGGTTGAAGCGGAGGCCGCGATGCGCTCCGAATCGCCGATGCACGCGAATCTGGTGCCGGACCGGGAAGCAGGCGACACGTTTTACTATCACGTACTGCCGATCTCCACACAGCCGGGACTAGGATGGAGGGGAGAGCAAGCGCTCGACTGGAATACGCCGCCGATGAGACGTTGGTCCGAAGCCCTTCAAACGTTCGAAGAAGCATATCAATGGACAGCGGATAGAGCTCGCGAACCCGGTGGGTGCATCTGGCGTAGCAGCTGTAACTCCATAGCAGCTAGGGATTTGCATCTGTACCACGAACGAACAGTTGATGGAAAGATCACTCGTTATTACGCTCAAAAGATACCAGGATTTGATGAGCCGACGGTCGTCGATATTGTGCCTCCCCCTTGGTGTCAGCTGGATCCCCCTATGAACGCAGTATGGATAGATATCCGTGCGGTGAAAATGTACAACTTAGTTCTACAGGGACAGGCGCCGTATGTTCCCCCTGAAGTATTCAGAACTTGTGCTTGGTGTAATCAATGTGGCGGAAACGGTGCATATACATACTGGGTGTTGCGCGTATCGCAGGTCGATATTAGCAATGCATGCCCAGACGGCTATTCTCCACAGGGTGACCAATGTGTCAGTGATTTACGGGAGCAAATAACACGTATCGCAGACAAAGAAAAAGGCGATTGCGACCAAAACGACAGCGATACCGGTCGCGTTGGAAATCCCTGCGATGCCGGCAGCGGAAATAAATACGAATCTGAGGTCGATTATCGGGGACCGATCGAGGGTCTGTCGTTCGTGCGCTCGTACAACAGTCTGGAAACGCAGGACGTCGGGCTTGGGTTCGGGTGGACGTCGAACCTGCGCCGACGATTGGAGATCGGCAACAATCTGTTGATGGTCCGCGAATCCGACGGGCGCGGCGAGCCGTGGTCGTACTCTGAGGGTACGTGGATGGGGGATCCCGATTCCAGACTCCGCCTGACGCAAGACGCGACGGGATATACCCTCACTCTGCCGAACGGCGGCACCGAGCGCTACGATCCCGGCGGGAGACTGGTATCTTCGGCCACCGCGGCGGGGTTAACGACCAACTACGCCTACGATCTGGACGGGCGTCTGCAAACCGTCACCGGGCCTTTCGGCCATGCCTTGTCGATGAGCTATTATCCGGACGGGCACCTGTACACGGTCACCGGCCCGGACAATCGCGTTTTGACGTATCGATACGACGCCAACAACAACCTTGATACCGTCACGTACCCCGACGACACACCTCTCGACGACACCGACAACCCACGGCGGGTCTATCATTACGAAGACGCCAACTACACGCATCACTTGACCGGCATCACCGACGAAAACGGCGACCGCTACGCAACGTTTGCCTACGACGCGACGACCGGAAAGGCCATTGCGACGCAGCACGCCGACGTCGGCAACGGTGGCCCGCAGGAGCGGTTTACCCTGGTCTACGACTCCGACACCCGGACCACCGTAACCGACGCCGCCGGCACCGTCGAGATTCTGACCTTCGCGGAGAACCTCGGCGTCGACAACCTGCTGAGTCGCGTCAATCAGAGCGACCAGAAGGGAACGAGCCAGCAGTTCGACGCCAACAACAATCTGCTCTCGCGCACCGACGAGGAAGGCCGGGTCACGAGCTATACCTACAATAGCGCGAATCAGCGCATCACCCGGACCGAGGGATTTGGCACCCCCGAGGCGCGCACCACGACCTACGAATACCTCTCGGCCGACATCGATTTGCCGACCCGCGTGGTCACCCCGAGTGTTTTCGTCGGCGGCAGCAGGGAAGTGGTGACCGCCTACGACGCCGATCTCAACGTTATTTCCATCACCGAGCACGGTTTTACCCCGGACGGCACGCCGGTGTCGCGCACCACCGGATTCCAATACAACGCCTACGGCAAGGTGACGGAGATCGACGGCCCGCGCAGCGACGTCAACGACGTCGCCACGCTCGCGTATTACGACGATCCCGCCTGCACCACCGGCAACGAATGCGGCCAGCTTCAAAGCGTCACCAACGCCCTCGGCCAGACCGCGAGTTACGACGCCTACGACGCCAACGGGCGGCTGACCCGGATGACGGATACGAACGGCCTCGTCACCGACTACACCTACGACCCGAGAGGGCGGGTGATCCAGGTGACCCAGACGCCCCCCGCCGGCCAGGGTGCAAGCCGCACCACGAGCTACACGTATTTCGGCGTCTTGGATCAGGTGCGAACAGTGACGACCCCGGACGGTATCACCCTGACCTACACCTACGACGCGGCCCACGACCTGCGCTCGATCACCGACAACGCCGGCAACCGCGTCGAATACGCCTACGACCGCAAGGGCAACCGTATCCGCGAGGACACCAAAGACCCCGACGGCGCCCTGGTGCGCACGCTGGAGACCGACTACGATCTGCGCAACCGCGTGCAGTCCGTCAACGCCGCCGGCTCCCTGACGCAGACCCTCCGCGACGCCGTGGGCAATCTGGTCAGCGAGACCGACCCCAACCGGAACCCGAGCGCCAACCACAGCTACGACGCCCTGGACCGGCTGCGGCAGACCCTGGACGCGCTGGGCAATCCGACCGTCTACACCTACGACGTCCAGGACCGTCCGACGCAGGTGCAGGCGCCCAACAACGCCGCCACCCACTACCAGTACGACGACCTGAGCAACCTGCTCCGGGAAACCAGTCCGGACCGGGGCACGCGGACCTACAGCTACGATAGCGCGGGCAACCTCAAGGCGGTCACCGATGCGCGCGGCGTCACGGTCGCCTACGGCTACGACGCGCTCAACCGCTTGACCCAGATCGACTACCCGGGGACCGAGGAGGACGTCGGCTTCACCTTCGACGCCTGCCTCCACGGCGTCGGCCGCCTGTGCCGGGTGCAGGACCCGAGCGGGACCACCGACTTCGCCTACGACGCCTTCGGCAACGTGCAGACCCACACCAAGACCGAGCTGGGCGTGGTGTACGTCACCGACTACGGCTACGACGCCGGGGATCGGCTGCTGAGCATTTCCTATCCGGATGGCAGCCAGGTGGCCTACGCCCGGGACAGCCTGGGCCGCATCGCGTCGGTCTCGCGCACCCAGGACGGCGCCACGACGATGCTGGCCCAGCAGTTGACCTATCGGGCAGACGGTCTGTTGACCGGTCAGACCCTGGGCAACGGCCTGGTGGACAGCCGCAGCTACGACCTGCAGGGCCGATTAATGCAACAAACCGTGGGCGCGGCCGGATCCCGTGTCTACACCTACGACGCCAACGGCAACGTCACGGCCCTGGACACGGCCACCGAGGATCGCGACTTGCTCTACGACGCGCTGGACCGTCTGGTCCAGGACGCCCTGGTTAATGCCGGGGTAGTGGACTACGGCTACGATGCCAACGGCAACCGGCTGGTGGAAAACACCACCGCGTACAGCTACGTGCTCGACAGCAATCGGCTGGCGAGCGTCGCGGGCGAGGCGGTGACCATGGATGTTTCCGGAAATACCACGGCGCTGCGAGACTTGAGCTTCGTCTACAACCAAGCGGGCCGCGTCGCGAGCGTCGGCCGCACCACGACAACCGGCGGAAAGGGCAAGGGCAAGAAAAGCGGCGGCACCACCACCACCGAAACCTCGAACTACGTATACAACGCGCAGGGCCTGCGGACGCGCAAGGCCACCTCCGGCGGCACCACCGTCTACCATCACGATCTGCAAGGCAATCTGCTTGCCGAGACCGACGACGCCGGTAACGTCGTCGTGGATTACGTCTGGGCCGACGGGGCGCCGTTGGCGCAGATTCGCACGGTGACGACGACGATAACGACCGGCAAGGGGAAAAAGAAGACCAAAACGACGACCACCGAAGAGGTGCTGGCGTACCTGCACACGGACCATCTGCACACGCCGCGGCTGGCGACCGATGCCGCCGGCACCACCGTGTGGCGCTGGGACAGCGACGGCTTTGGATCGACGGCACCGGCGGAGGATGCGGATGGCGACGGAAACGCCACGACCATCAACCTGCGTTTCCCGGGCCAGTACTACGACACGGAAAGTGGACTACACTACAACTGGAACCGCTACTACGACCCGAAGACCGGGCGGTATATCACTTCGGATCCGATTGGGTTGGATGGGGGGCTACACACGTATGCCTACGTGGAAAATAATCCTCTGTATTGGATTGATCCATTCGGATTGGAA
>CAMYIN010000044.1 GCA_947258495.1 uncultured Gammaproteobacteria bacterium | reverse complement strand
GTGCCGAACGCAGCGAAACCGGCGATCTGCACCTTGCGGCCGGCGTCGAGTTCGGTGGCGATGATTCCGTGCCCGGGCTTGGTATCGAATATGCAACTTACGACCTCTTGAGCCTTGGCCAGAGAAAGGTCACACTTTTTAGCAAGTTTTTCGGCCATCTCCGCTTTATTCATTTGTGCTCCTTAGTGTGCTGGTTCGAGGGCCTCGTCGCGCGCAGACGCCCTCTGTGTTAATGGGGTGACGTCGGGTGGACGCACGCAGAGTATAAACCACAAGCATTTTCAAAGGAAAATGGCCCGAAATCGTCGCTACGTCTGGTTCCTCAGGGAGCAATCGACGTTGCCGTACGGTCCGCCGTAAAGTCCATTTTTCCATGGGGTTATGGCGACGAATTGCGTCTCCGCACGCAGCGTCGGGCGCCCCTTCCGAGGCGCAGGTTGGCACCGGCAGTCGGTGGTGGCGCCGATGCCGTGCCGGCGGCCGCGTGTCAACCTTGGTAGCTCCGGATGGCGCCGACCCGGAGATCGTCGTAGCGTCGCGCGATTACGGTCGGATCGAAATCGTGGACGCACTTGTCCTGCCCGCGGCGTTGCAGATCCTTGCGCATCGCCCCGTCATCGATCAGCGCGGTGACCGCACGGGTGATCGCCTCTGGAGTTACCGAAGCCAGGTAATACGCGGCATCTCCACTGATCTCGCGTAATCCGCCCCGACCGGACGAGATCACCGCGGCGCCGGCAAGGTGCGCTTCGAGCGCCGCGAGGCCGAACGGTTCCGCCCACTTGGAGGGGACCACCACGATCTCCGAGTTCTTTACGACACCGCGTATTTCCGCAACCGGCCTGTCCACCAATACCTCTGTGTTGGCGGCTGCACTCGCCAGCTTGCTGAGGATGGGCTGCGCGAAATGTCTATGTTTGTCCCACTCGTAAATCACGATCTTGGCCGACCACTGCTGATGATTGCGCAATACCGGCGCTATGCCCTCGCAGAACTCCTCGAAGCCTTTGTCGGCAATGGGCCTTCCCAGGTAAACGATGTCTTGTTTCCGGCTCGCGTTGACGGGGTTGAACCACGCTTTGACGGAGGTGAAGTTCGGCACCGTTTGCGCACGAGACGAAAATTCCGGCCAGTTCGATTGGAAATGCCGCGTGGCGAAATCGCTGACGAAGACGATTTTCCATAGATTCTTCAATTTCCCAAGATATTTGTTTGTCTTACGCTCGGTCCGCGGCCGCTGGATGAGATTGTGACGGAATAGAACCACCGGCACACCGTTGAATCGCTTTGCCAAGTACCCGGCGAGATAAATACTTTGATGCACCTCGATACAAGCCGGCCGGATCTCCGAGACGGCATTCCGCAGTCTGCGCTTCCAGTTGAACGGATTGCGATGGCGAAATTCCTGTGACGGTACCGAGGTGACGGGAGCTTTCGTCGGTGGACGAAACACGGTCTGACGATTCTTGAAGCTGCTGTGTTCCACGAGCTGTCGCACGACACTGTCGATGGAAGTGGGATGGTCGCGATCAAAGCGGCTGTGTTTGGGTAAGACTACGGCGATCCTTTGGGGCATGGTGCTGCAACGACACAGGGTCAACGAATAGTTATCCGGGTTGATGTAAAATGACAATTTTGTCGAGATAGGTGGATCTCCCGTTTTCATCCATTTCCGCTGCTCGCGGATGGGATTCGATCGCGAGCATCCCTGCCGACGGAGATTGGTAGTCTACACGTTGAGACCTGGCGAATTAACCTGGGCGATGCCCGCGGCGCACAGCCGACACGGATTGGCGGGGCTTGTAATGCATGCCGTTTTGAAGGTCAGGCGCGAGGTTTACAACTGCACGGTGACGTTCAACCAGATGTGCTGCGAAAAAATTTCCCCGGCCCGGGCGGCTGACTGCATCTACGTATGAGTTGGCCGCGGCGAGTTTTCGTCTCCCTCCTCCTCGCTCTTGCGTCTGCGGCCGTAGTCGCCTACGTGATAGGAGTTCGCTATCCGCCTCTGCAGTTTGTCATGGACGATTTGCCCACGCGGGCGCTGGAGAAAGGGATTCAAGTGGAGTCCGAGGGCGCGATATTTCAGTCGCTGACCGACGACGGTGCATTGATGTTTCGCGCTTTCGTACCCGAACCGCGGCTGACGCTGCGCACGCAAAGCGCACAGGAATGGCGATTGATCGTAAACAACGTGCATCGCGACGCATCGTTATCGAGCACGACGCCCGACGACAGCTGGCGCGAAGACCGCGTCAATTTGACGCGTACCATTACAGGTCGGTCACAAACGGGAGGAACGATACGGTTTGCGTGGCGTTTCCCGACTCCGGACAGATTCCGTTTCGCGGCGATCGGAGACACCGGCGGCAATACGGAGCTTCTCTGGGTGCTTCGGCGCGCCGCCGATTTGGAAGCCGATTTCATCCTGCATCTCGGGGACTTCGTCTACGAACGGGGGGATTTCGAGCGCGCTCGAAAAGCTTTCGACGCCGCTTTGATCCCTTCGTTCGTCGCAATCGGCAACCACGAATTTCACAGCGGCTGGCGCTCGACGCATCAAAAGTTCACGCAGCACATCGGGCCTCTCAACAGTACCTTCACCCTCGGCGGTGTCCAATTCGTGAACCTTGACACCGCAGCGGATCATTGGCCGCCGTATCGAGGAGCGCGCGCGCGGCTCCTGCAGCAGCTCCCCGTTGTCGCCGACGGCGGGCCCATCAACGAGTACGTCGTGTATACGCATCGCCCGCTGGCCGACCCCGATCCGGTACGCGACCACGATATCAACGGCCTGGGGGAGGCGGACTGGCTGCGCGAGAGGTTGCTCGGCCTGGGCGTGCAGAAGTTGCTGGTGGGGCATATTCACATCAAGGAAGAGTACGACGACGGCGGGTTGCACACCTACATTACGGGCCAGGGACTGGCGCACGCAGACCTGATCGTGGGCGAACCCTTGGCGGAAATTCTGATCGGTGACGTCGAAAACGGTCGGCCGGTGCAATATCGCTGGGAACCGCTGAATATGCCGGTCGACGCGCACTGTAGTGCGCGCAATCTGGGCGTGCTGGAAACGATCAAGCGGCTGGAGTTGCTCGATCGACTCCGTAGTGTGTGCGCGCGCGGCGATTAATCCGTACGCGCAGCAAGGTGCCCGTGCTGCTCACAGATCGAACAAATATCGGAGCCTCATCCCGGTGTACCAGTTTCTCTCCGGTGCGGGTTCGAAATATCTCCCGCCAAAGGCGTTTATGCGCACGTTGGAGATATATTCCTCGTCCCACAGGTTGTTGACACCGAAAAAAAGCGTTCCCTCCCAGTCGCGTGCGGTCCAGGAATAGCCGGCCTTCAGATTCGACACGAAATACGAATCGTTCTTCGCCGTATTGGCGTTGTCCGCGAAAAAATCGTCAACGTAGAGGATCTCCCAGTCGGCGAAGAATCCACGATCCTGGTAGGACAAAGTTCCCTGGAGCAGGTGCTCGGGGATGCCCGGGATCCGATTTCCGTCGAACGCCTGCCCATCGCTGTTCGTGAAACGGTCGAAGACGAAGTCGGAGTAGGTGTATCCCAAAGAGCCTGTCAGCGAGTGCGAGAACGCGGCGGAGATCGCGAGCTCGATGCCGTTGCGGCTGGACCCTCCCGCATTCGCGAAAAAATTTCGCCCCGGCTGACCCGCGACCTCGAAAGGGATTAGCTCGTCTTCAACGTCGATATGGAACAAAGCCAATTCGTAGCTGTGCCCTCCCGCCAGCGTGCCCTTTATACCGAGTTCATAGTTGGTGGCAAACTGAGGCTCGAGCTCCGGATTGAGTCCGCCGCCTCCCGACGGGTTGGCGACTTCCGCCGTGGTCGGCGTCTCGAAGGCGGTGGAGATATTGGCATACAGATTCGTCCTTGGCGTAAGATCGTTTACAACACCGAGGCGTTGCAGAGGACGTTTGTCGTGTTTTCGGTTCGGCATCTCGGATGTCAGCTATTTGCAGCTACCATCTTAGAAATTCGGCGATGTTTCTCACCCCGAGCGGCCGGAATCGCGCGGCGCCCCGCAGGTCGAAATGCCGTGGCGCCGGGTCGCGGCAAGTTCAGCGCTCGATTGCGTCGCGCTTCGCAGGTAAATCGACGCGCAGCGGTATGCTCGCATAGTAGGCGACGAGGTCCTCTATGTCGGCGTCGGACAGACCTTTGGCCACGACTTCCATTACCGGGTGAGAGCGTTCCCCCGATCGATACTTGAGAAGTT
>CAMYIN010000043.1 GCA_947258495.1 uncultured Gammaproteobacteria bacterium | reverse complement strand
GCACACGTGCAGTCGTTGCGTGCCAGCGGGTCATCGGCGGTAACGCTCGTACCAGTAGGTCTTGGCGCTGGTGCGGGTCGTGGTGTCCTGGATCTGGAGATCGCTGCGGATCACCTTGCCGTCCGTCAGCGGCACCAGCTGCGAGGGTATCCCGCTCGCCTTCATTTTCTCGAAACGCTCCAGCGTCGGCGTGGAGGCGTTGTCGTTGCTGACGTCGAAATTGAACACCGCCGAGGCGTCGAACATCGAGATGCCGTAAAACAGGCCGTTTCCTTCCGCCGGCTCGCAGCTCTCGGAACGGTCCTCGTTCGGCGGCAGATAAGTGGTAAAGAATATCCTGCCCTTCACCGTCAGGGGCTGCGCCAGGCTCTTTTCGCCGCAGTCGCCGGTCGACCCGTTGGCGCAGTTCTCGAGCTTGATGCGCCAACCGTCTTCGATTTTGGCGTCGAGGTCCGAGTCCGCGCAGTCGGTGGAGTCGCCGTCCTGCAGGCAGTTGTCGGTAATGTCGGCGAGATCGTCGTGGTCCTTGACCACGCTCGGCGGATTGCCGCTCAGCGTGTTGCGGTCCTTGAACATGTACAGATAGTTCTTCACCTTGTCGCCGAGGGGATGCGGCCGGTCGCCGGAGCCGACGATGACGGCGTCGAAATCGCCGGTGTCGTCCCGCGACTGGACGAAATCGACGCGGTGAAAGAAACGCCTGTCGTCGGCATTGGTGTTGTTGAAATGCCGTCCGACCGAGAGCACCGGCTTCAGCGTCCAGCTGGACCGCAACGCCCCGGGGAAATCGCCGCGCCAGACCACGCCGCCAGTATCGCCGACGTAGAGGCGATCGACGTAGGAATTGCCGCTGGTGTCGGCGATCGACACGTCCGAGGGGATGCTGTCGCGGAGATCGGTGTGTTTGTAGAGCGTCGGTTGTCCGTTTACCGGGCCGCCGGACTCGTTGGCGGCGGTCTTCACCGCCTTCCAGATGAGTTCTCCGCTGAGGGCGTCGACGATGAACAGCGCGTTGCCCTCGTCGTCGTCGCCGCCGACGAAGGCGTTGGCGTCGTCGCGTTCGTCCTTGCCGAGATCGGGCAGCTTGTCGCCGGCGTCGTCGCCGTTGTAGCCGCCGCCGAAAAGGAGGACGTAGTGGCTGTCGACGTCGTTGGTGGTGACGGGATTGTCGTCAGCGTCGACGCGCATGCGCGCCACCCGCGGCGTCGCCCAGCTCTGACCGAGCTCGCTGAAGTCCGCGTCGGCGTTGGAGATGGACCACAGCATCTGGGGATCATCCGGATTGCTGATGTCCAGCGCGTAATAGCGTTTTCCGCCGCGGCGCAGACCGACGAAGACCACGACCTTGTCGCCTGCGTTGTGGTCCAAGGTGCCGTCTCCGTTCGTGTCCACGGCCAGCACCGTGGGCGCCCCGTCCATCAGATAGGGGTGGATGGGCGTGCCGATGCCGTTGACCTTGAGCCGCAGCATCTCCGGGACCACCTTGCGCGGAGTGAAACCCCAGAGCTCCAGACCCGAGTCGGTGTCGATCATACGCAGGAAGCCGTCGTTGGAACCCATCACCACGCGGATGTCCGGATTCGCCTGCGTGGCCCCGCCGATGGCGCCGTAGTTGATGGCGACCGGGCGCGAATGCAGCGCGTCGCCGAACAGCCACTCGCGGGAGTCGGCGGTGTTGCCGTCGCCGTCTTCGTCCCCGGTATCCAGCCCGCGGGCGAACTTGACGAGCTCTACGACGGCGGACTCGGCCGTGGATTTTTCGGCGTTGCTGGCGCTGGCGTAGTCGCAGGCGTCGCAGGCCATCACCCGCTGATACAGGGCGTCCGCGTCGCCGCCGCTGGTGAGCAGGGCCTGGGCGGTGGCGGTGTCGGCCTCGAAGGCGCGCAGGTCCGCCGCAGTGCCGTTGGCGTGGCTGTCGGGTTCGGTGAACAGCCGGCGTGCCGATGTTTCGGTCACCGTCGCCGCATTGGTCGCGCCGGGCGTGCCGGGCGGCGTATTACCGAACTGCGGACGAAACCCCGGTACGACGCCGCCCGCGCCGCCTCGGGGCACGGTCCTGCCGTCCTTGTCGGGCAGGAAGTCGTCGTCGGGTGAGGGGTCGGGCAGGTCGCCGGCGTGCGTCCACAGGGTGAGCGCGCTGTGCTTGATGCGTCCGTCCGCCGCCACCGCGGGGTCGCCGTTGGCGTCCTGCAGGAACAGGTTGCCGTTGGCGTCGGTGCCGATGTTGAGCTTCTTCAGGTTGCCGTCCCAGCGCGGCTGCATGTCTTCGTTGGCCTGGAACAGGGCGATGTAGAGGTCGTTCAGGGTCTGCGCGCGGTTGAAGACGTTGACCGGCACCGACGGCGAGACGAAGGTGGTGCTGACGCCCAGGATCTCCGCGAACAGGTCGCGCAGGGTGCGATACAGTTCCGCCGGATCCTCGCTCAGCGACAGCGGCTGCCCCGAGCCGCCGGCGATGGCGTAGTTGCCGGTCTTGGTGTTGTCCTTCGGGGTGATGAAGTACGACGTCACGTTCTGCTTGCCGGGCAGATTGTCCAGGCTCGGGTTGAAGCTGGTATCGCCGAGGTCGGTGTCGTGCAGATACTCGAGCACGGTCTCGAAGGTGTTTTCGTCGACGATGCCGCCGGTTTCGTCGTCGGCGCCCATGCCGCCCTCGGCCCGGCCGGCGGTGATGGCGGTGTCGGAATCGTCGTCGTGCTGCGACACCTGGAACAGGATGTTGACGGTGTAGACCTTGGCACACATGCCGGCGTCGATCAGGGGACTGACGTAATTGCCGGCGCCGTCTTCGACCGTGTCCGAGTCGTCCCACTTCAAGGTCGCGGCGCCGAGGGGTTCGGTGTCGTCCAAGTCATCCAGGTTCAGATTGTCGTTCCTGGTGCCGAAATCGTTCCAGCCGTTGCGGCTGTTGTAGAGCCCCTGGCCGGTGAGGTAGCGGAAGAACTCGAAAAACAGCTCCTTGCCCTGGTAGGTGTGCGACTGGTTCCCGTGGGGCAGCGGGATGGCGTCCAGGGTGGACCAGAATGCGTCGCGCTGGCCGGGATCGCCCATGTCCTTGAAGCCCGAGAGGATGTAACCCCCGCCACTGCAGCCGTTCTCTTCCGGACCGGCGCAGTTGTTGTTGTTGTTGTGGCTGAGCATGAGGCCCAGGCCGACGTTTTCCAACGGTTCCATGACCTTGCGGAAGGTCGCCTTCAGCAGCTCGAAAAAGGTGATCTTGTTGGGGTCGGCGGGGGTCAGGTAGCCCTCCTCGATCAGCGACTGGCACTCGCCGCCGTTGCACACGGTGGAACCCAGGTTGGGGCGCCAGTCGAGGCTGATCATCACCAGCGGCATGCCCGGCGACGCGGTCGGCCCCATATAGATGTCGGTGTCGTCGCCCATAACCGGGCCGCCGGCGCCGATGAGTATCATTACGAAGAAGAACCGTCGTAGCTGTTTCATGCTCAAACCCCCACTCAAAACCTGCCTGCCCGTCAGCCGCCCTGCTGCGATTTCGGTACCAGGAGCAGATAGCCCTGGACCAGCTCGACGCGGCCGCCCCGCGTCTGGGTGGCGTCGAAGCGACTGTCCATGGAAAACGTCGCAACGCTGTAACTTTCACAACTCGTGGACATGCCCCGCGGCGGGCACTGTTCCAGCGGCGACTCGCGCCGCACGCTGACCTCGGAACCCGTGGCGTCGTAACCGCTCGGCAGCGTCAGAGATGTCACATCGCAGGTTTCGTCGTATTTATAGGAAAAACCGCCGGTGCAATTCGTATGCCCGACATTCCCGGTCACCTGAAAGTTGTTGATGTCGGCGGCGACCGCGTCGATGCCCGCTTCCGCCTTCTGGAACGCCGTGGTGCGCGCCTCCTCGCTGCCCGCCATCACCAGTTCCAGCATGCTGGTCGCCAGCATCGACAGGCTGACGACGGTGACGCCGACAAGGATGACGAGGGCTACCGCCAGCGCCACGCCGCGCTGGGAATCGGGAAATCTTGCTTCAAGCGTCATGCGAATCACCCCGTGTCATGGATTCAGCAGCGCGCGGTTTGCCTGGTTGCGCAGCTTCACCGTGGTAGAAAAGACGCGGCGATAGAATTTGTCCGGACTGCCGCTGTAGTCCTTGGTGACGTCCCCGAGCTGATAGACTTTGTTGTTGGTGTAGGAGTGATCCTGCTGCAGGCTGCGCGCGAGGACGTAGATCCTCGCGGTGACCGCATTGTCGAACTCCGAAGCGCTGGGAGACGACGTGTATACGTTGGCGGCGCCGTCGGAGGGATCGTCGGTATCCACCCCGAACATGACATGAAAATACTCGATCCCCGGGGCGACGCCTCCGCCTTCGGTCTGCATCGCCGCCGCGCCCGCAGATCCCCCCAGGTTCTTGCGGAACAGCGAAGGGATGCCGTCGCCGTCGGTGGTGAAGTGATCCTGTACGTAATAAATGCGGGCAACGTAGGACCAATCGAGGATGTTGGCGCCGGTGGTGGCGGTTTCGGCGTGATCGTAGTCCACCAACATGCCCGCGGCGCCGGTGGCGCGCAGGAAGATCTTGCCGTTGTCGCCGCTGTCGGCCCGCGTCGACGCCAGGCCCTGGCCCTGGACGCGCTTGATCACGAGAACATCGGTGTTGGCATGAAACTCGTCCTGATCGATGCAGTCGAAGCTGTTCCCGGCGTCGGCGGCCGACGCCTCCACCAGGATCTCCAAAGGCGTGGTCACGTCGTAGGCCCACGCCGGCGGCGCCGGCGTCACGCTGCCCGGCCCGCAATCGGTATCGAGCGTCAACGAGGTGCCCGCGTATTCGCCCTGGCACTCCGTGCCGCTGCCGTCCGCGTCGCAGTCGCGCAGCGTCGAGTTGATCTTACCCGGGTCCAGGACCCGCCCCCAGAAGCCGACCATGGACAGGTCGCTCGCCAGTACCCGCATGGCGTAGCGGGCGTTTTCCTGCATGCGCGCGAGCTCTTGATCCTGGGCGAACGAGCGGTTGGTGCTGACGAATATGGAGATGACCACGCTGCTGACGAACAAGCCGAGCAGCATGGCGATCATCAATTCGACAATGGAGAATCCCCGTTCGTGTCGGAATCCATTCGCCATCTTGCTCATCCCGTGTCGATGAAGACGTCCCAGGTGAGCACCCGACGATAAGCGTCGGTGTCGGTGCCCCCGGGACCGTCGTATTTTCCGGAACCCTCTCCACAGGTATTGGAGGTCGGGTTGGCCAGGGAATTCTGGCCGCGCCACGCTATGGCGACGGTGTAGGTCCCCGATACGCCACCCGCCGGCCCGGACAGGCACGCCGTCGGCGACACCAGTCCGCCGGTGCTGTTGCTGCCCGCGGTCTCGCTGACGCCGTCAATGGTCTGCTCCCATTCCCACACGTCGTGCTGCGCCAGCTCGGAAGACGTGCACGGGTCATCCGGCGCGCACGTAGGGGAAGGCTCGCTGGTGATGCTTTCGCCGCCGATTTCGTCGCCGGCGTCGAGATAGACGCTCAGGGCGGAGCCGTTGGCACGCATGCGCTCGACGATGGCGTGCGCCAGCATCGTCGCCGTGGTGCGCTGCACGGCCTCGTAGTTGGAGCGCTTGGACTGCACCTGCAGCGCGGCGATGCCGAGCAGACCGATGGCCAGCACCACCACCGTCACCATGACCTCGATGAGTCCCGTCCCTCGGCAGCGATTTCCAGCGCGCGTAAACATCGTCCTGCATTAACTCGGCGTGCAGTCGTCGGTCTTGGAAACCATGGGACGGCCGATGGGCGGGATCTCGATCACTCTGCCGGTGTTGCCGGCGCCGTTGCGATCGTCGCAAATCGTGTAGCGGGCGGCGCCCGATTCCTGCAGCGTCCCGTCGGCGAAGTAGGACAGCCAGCGGTTTCCCGCGCCGTTCGAGGTGATGACGACGTCGCCCGGCGCGGCCTTGCCCACGGTGATCAAGTCGTCGCCGCCGGCCGCGCTGTAGTCGAGTTCCCCTTTGGACGCATCGAAATCGATGGGCAGGGCGTACATCAACCAGCCGGGCGTCCAGTCCTTGCTCGCGTTGGCGCCACCGCCCGGCAGGTTCGAGGCGCAGGTCGGATCGGCCTTGTGCGGATCGCCGGTGCGACACAGATACACGCGCACGCCGCGCTTCAGCGCCTCGGTGCGCGCCTGATTGATCGCGGTGACGAAATCCTCGGTGGCGCTGGCGACGCGGTTGTTCTGAATGAAGGTGCGAAAATTCGGCACCGAGATCCCCAGAAGAATCGCGCTCACAGTCACCGCCACCAGCAGCTCGATCATGGTGAAGCCACGCGCACGCCGGCGCGGCGCCGCAGCGGGTTCAGGAAATAGTAAAGGACCGGCCGAACGGATATGCGGCGATCCTGTGGACAGATTCTCTCCACGCATTTTGAAGACACCCCTTTTTTGAATCCTCATTAATAAATCTAGGCGAATTTCGCCGGCGCGCAAGCCGGATTTCCGACCTAAATCAACAAGTTTGCACTCCAGGTGCGCCGGATCATGCCGGCGCGGCCCCGGGACGTCCCGCGGCGACTCGGGCGGCCTCCCGCGGCCGCTGCAAACAAGGCGGAATTGCGCGATCCCGGGTACCCGGAGTTGCTTCCAGACCGCCACCCGGATCGCGATGGCGGGCCGTGCGCGCCCGACGTGCAACGACTCCGGGCCGTGCTAGAATGCGCCGCCTCAATAACGGAGAACATCATGACTTTCGAGTTACCCAACCTCCCCTATTCGCGGGACGCACTGGAACCGTATATCAGCGCCAGGACCCTCGATCTGCACTACGGCAAACATCATCAGGGCTATGTCGACAAGCTCAATGCCGCCGTGAAGGGAAAGCCGGACGCGGAAAAATCCCTGGAAGAGATCATTCGAAGCGGCAGCGGGGCGGTCTTCAACAACGCCGCGCAGGTATGGAATCACACGTTTTACTGGCGCAGCATGAGCCCCAACGCGAATCCGGAGCCAACGGGTAATCTTGCCGACGCTATCGCCGGCGAGTTCGGCGACCTCGCGACGCTCAAGGCGCAGTTCGCCGAGGCCGCGAACGGCCAGTTCGGATCCGGCTGGGCCTGGCTGGTGCTCGGACCGAACCGTAGACTGTCGATCACCAAGACCTCCAACGCGGAGAATCCGTTAACGGCGGGTGAAACTCCCCTGCTGACGCTGGACGTATGGGAGCACGCCTACTACGTGGATTACTTCAACGACCGAGCGAAATACGTTCGCACGTTTCTCGATAATCTCGCAAATTGGGAGTTCGCGTCGAAGAATTTCGACAACTCGGATTAAGCCGTCGCCGCGTGCGCACCGCGAAGAGACTTACAAGGTGTATGCGTGACGTAAGGTAGTGGATGGCGGCGCGGTCCAGCGGCCGCGGGGGAAGTCAGCTATACGCCCGGTGTTGCTTCATGTTGGCACTCGCGCGCGCCTCCCCGTCGAGAGTCCGAATATAGATCTCCTCGGTGTTGCAGTTTTCTGCGCCTCTGCGGCGTGGATCGCGGGCCAGCATTCTGCGTATCTTGTGTCTCAGTCGCACCGGATCGTAGTCGAGAGCGGATTGTATGCGCAGCAAGGGAATGCGGCTGTTCGCAAGGGTTTCGCCGAGCACATCCGGATGACCGATGTGCCTCATCCTTCTTTCTTTTCGCGACTCCAGCTTTATTACCAGCATGTAGCTCAGATCCGACGGCCGGCACAGTACGAAGTCCGCCCACAAACGGCGTTTGACGTCGTCCCCAATCGTTGGGTCCTGCACCAGATGCGCGAGATTTACCCCGGTGAAAATGATAGGCCTCGTACCCACTGCGCGGACCAATGCTTTACAAAACGTCCGATTGCGCGGAGTGAGCAGAGGCCTATGCCGTTGCGCTTCAATACTGATTTCAAGCATCGTTGGGCTTTGTCCGGGGGTATACATTATTGATTTAGTAGATCCTCCCGGCCTTAGCCATCCTGTTCGTCTGGAATTTCGGCAGTTTCGTCATTCAGGCAGATAACCCCGGTGAATTCGCGAATCGATACGGCCCGCGTTTGCGCGCGGCGAATCCTGGCGGCCACGCCGAGTTACCCCGGACCCGGCCGGGTTCAAAGCCGCGCGCAATCGCGAGGGGTCGTCCCCCGGGTAAAACCGCGCGCCGAACCAAGTAGTAACCCCGTGGTCATCGCTCCGGCGCCGGGGCGGGGATTACAGCGGCGTGTGCGCTGTCGCCCTGGGGCCAGCGCGGCGCTATGCGGCGCCGGCGCCGCCCAGGCGGGTTGCGGGCGTATCAATTCATACTGTGGCGCTCGGCAATTTTCCGTGTTCCGACGGCGGCCGCAATCCCAGCAAAGCGTCGTCACGGCGACAGCCATCGACCTGTGAACACGATACGCCGGTATAGGTAAGTTTACGTACGTGTTTTTACCGATTTACTCTCGAATTTGCGCTATCTATTGTTGTTTCACGCAATTGAAAAACTGTGCGAAAAACCAGAATTGACGCGTGTTCCATGAAGAACAATCACAGCAACAGGAGGGTGTCATGGCGCGGTCGTACTTCCAGTATCTCGACAGCTTAAGGGGTGACGGGCGCATGTGGAAAGAACAAATAATTCAGGAAGCCATCATCCAACTCGGACCGGAGAAACTCGAATCCTTGATGACAGAAGCCGACGGAGATCACGACGGTGCATTCGAGGCGGTGCTCCTGAGCAGTGTCGTCAGTAAGAAAACCGACACTCCGTTGCGCGCCAGGAACAAGACGCGTCGGATCTGAGCACACTTTACACGCGATCTTTCTCTACCCCTGCCGTCGTCCGCGGTTCGCGCGCAGATCTACGCCGCCGCACCGTCACTGTTGTCTCCCACCCATTCCGCCACTCCGAGATCACGGCCGGCGTAACGCGATCCGGCAAACGGCTCCGTTGCCCACCCCTGCGGGACCGCGAGACGCCTGGTCGACCGATGTGCAGTAACAGCCATCTGTGACGGAGGTCACCGTGCGCAGTGCGATCTTCGCGCCGGCGGCCATGTCATGCGCAAATCATGGCGAAAACGACCGCAAATCCACATACCGATTGCACTCCCCGGTCGTAGCCTTAAGGGAAGTGGTATGTCGGAGGAAGATCGAATGCTGCGTATTGATTCCAAGTCCGCAGCGGCGCTTCTAGGCGTCATTATCGCCTGGTGCTACGCAACGGCGCCCGCGCGATCCGATCCGCCGCACTCCCATCGGCACAGCGAGGCGCTGCGGTCCTACGAAGCCGTTTTCCCGGACGGCAGGTGCATGCACTACGGCGCGTGTACATACCGGTCGCCGGATTGGCGTTCGCCGGCACCCCGCGAATTCTATCCCGATGGGCTGCGCTGGAACGGAGAGCACACTTCGTTGAAATTCACCGGCAATCGCCTGAAACTGCGCCTGCGTTTCTGACGGCTTGCATCGCCGTTGCCGCGTATCGGGCAACGTGCTTGCTGCCGCGCGGCACAGCCGTCGGCGCGCTCCGGCGCGGTGGCGTTGCTGTCGTCGAGATTATCGGATCCGTTTCGTGCACGCTGCGTCACAGCGGCAGGCCTTTGGTGTGACTGGCTTGGGTCAGAAAGTCCTTGTGGCCTTTCATGCGCAGGAAAAAATACAGCCCGGGCAGACTGGTAACCAACAGGACGACCAGAAACAGCACCATGACCGTCGCCGCGTGCTCTTCCGCCATTCCGTGAAGTCCGAACAGGGTGATCGCCGCGGCCTCGCGGACGCCAAGTCCGCCGATGGTTATGGGCAGCGCCGCGGCCACGAACAACAACGGCACCACGACCATGTAGTGCCCTATTTCAAGGTCCGCGCCGACGCCGTATCCCAACAGATAGAACAAGACGATTTCAATTCCCTGCAAAATCAGGCTCAGCGCCACGAGTCGTATCAAGACCCGCGGCTCGTTGAGATATCGGTGATTCGCCTCGGCAATGTGCAGGATTGCGTCGACGGCCTTGACGCGGCGCCAGCGTTGAAAGAATCGATGCACCGGTCGGTAGGTCTTACGGTGCCCAATCAACACCAGGCATAGCACCGATATCGCAAATAATACGGGCAGTAGCGTCTTGAAAGTTTCGGCGACGGGGTGACTGGTCTGGACTATGCTCACCGCGATCGCCGCCAGTCCGATGAGTGTCACAAGACCGATCACCCGTTCCGTAAAAATGGGCGACACGGCGATGGCGATACCATGCTTCTGTTTGTAGACAAAATAGGCGCGGAGCAGGTCGCCGCCGCTTGAGCTCGGCAACAGGTTATTGAATAACGCGCCGATCAAATACATCACGGCCAGGTCTTTGAACCGGTGCCCCAAACGGTGCAGAGCGAGCAACAGCGCCCACCGCCGGGTGCCGATGAGATACACCAGGATCTGCAGGCCGATGCAGACCACTATCAACCAGATATTGATCTCCCTGAGGTGGCCCCAGACGTCTTGCCACTCGATGCGAAACACGAGAATTGTGATCAAAAGCAGGCTGATCCCAGCCTTTACAAAGAGTTGCATACAGGCATCGAATCTCCGATCAATGGAAGGCTGCGCTCAAGCCGCATCTTGTCCCCGGCAGCCGCGACGACGCGGTGCTTGCGCAGCTACGAATCCGCCCCCCCGCAGTGTCCGACAATGCCGCCGGAAATGCCGCCGGGGCGCGGCGTAGCCTGGCGCCGCTCACCGACGCAGCCCGGGAGGCGCTCGCCAAAGCCGGTTCCCGGACCGGCGGCCCTTTCCCTTGCCGGACGCCGGATTCTTCCAGCATAGACAAGCAATTATCGCACACCGTGCGTGGTTTCAGCGGCGGTCGCCGCCGCTCCCGCGATCTGCGCGCCGGGGGTGGACGAACGACTGGACGCGCATGGGCCCGCCCGCGCATAATCCAGATCCACAGCGTGAAGGTAGGGAATTTTCTGGCCGCGGGATAGTCTATGCTTTTAGGTAGGGGTGAAGCGAGTATTTCGCCCGGCCACGGCCGGGAGTCCCGCTGCATAATCGAAACTACGGAGTTCGTCGTCAGTACTCATGGTTCCTCACCGTAAATGTGCCGGAATCGGCTGCAAAATGCGGGAACATATCCGTTCCAGCAACATGCCGCCTACAGACGTACAAGCGCTGGACAAAACCATCGTCGTCCGCGGTTTCAGTCGCGGCGAAAAGATATTCGCGCAGGGAGCTGTGGCGTCGGGGCTGTATTGTCTTCGCAGCGGACACGCGCTCCTGTGGCACGCGGACGCGTTCAACTACAAAACCGCGTTCAGAGTCGTGGAACCCGGAGAAATGATGGGCTACCGCAGCCTGTTCGGCGAAGATCCGCACGTGGCAACAGCCCAGGCGCTGACCGCTTGCGACGTCTGTTACTACCCGAAAGAGGCGGTACTGGAGTTGATCGATCAACATCCGAAATTCGCCCGTCGTTTCTTCCGCACCCTGGCCCGGGACCGAGGCCCGAAAGACGCCCTGGTCCTGCGCGGGCAGCATATTCCCGTCCGGGTCCGACTCGTGAATCTACTTCTGCTGATGTTGTCGAGCGATATGTGCGACCGAAACGGCGCGGGCGTGATTCAGCTGCCGATGCTGCGTCGAGACATCGCCGCGCTGCTCGCCGCGCGGCCGGAATCGGTGGCGCGGGCGATCAAAGAACTGGGAGAAGATGGTCTTGCGGTGTTCACAGGACGCACCGTCGCCATCCCGGACGTCGACGCGCTCTATCAGCATTGCAATCAGGAACAACCCGCAGAAGCGCAAACGGCCGTTCCGTAGAACGGCCTACTCCGCAGGTCTCACCGTAGGACGGCAACGGGGTCTGAATCCGGTTCAGGCGTCATCGGCGTTGTACCGCTCCGAAACCGACGAACCGACGGGGTTTATTGAGAGAAAGTCCGGTATCCGGTATAAGCACAGTCGAGGATTCGTTCCTCGCATTCACCATCGGAACGCTTATGCCTCAAGGAATCGAACACCATGTTTGAATTGACCCGCCTCAAGATTCCTCTCGTCGGAGTTACCGAGTCAGCCGCCAGGGCGTGCGCGCCTTGCATCGGATCGGGCAAGAAAGACGAAGGCGACGGCATGGCCGTGGACGCCATGCGTTCGGCGCTCAACGAAATCGAGATGAAGGGGACCGTCGTCATCGGTGAGGGCGCCAAGGACGCGGCGCCCATGCTTTACGACGGCGAATCGGTCGGATCGGGCCACGGGCCGGTGATCGACATCGCGGTGGACCCTATCGAGGGCACCAATCTCTTCGCTACCGACAACCCGGGATCCATCTGCACCCTGGCGGCGGCGCCGAGCGGCACCATGTATCGTCCCGGCGATTGTTACTACATGGAAAAACAGGTCTACCCGCGTGCGGCCGCCGGCCGCATCGATCCGCGCGCGCCGGTGGCGGAGCGCCTGCAGACACTTGCCGACGCCGTCAACAAGGAACTCGGCGACATAAAGGTATTCGTGCTCAACAAACCTCGACACGACGATCTGGTGGGCGAAATCTACGCCTGCGGCGCCAAAGTCAAGCTAATCAGCGACGGCGACGTAAACGGCGCCATCATGGCGATCCTGAATCGCGGCGTCGACGCGCTGCTGGGCATCGGCGGGACGCCGGAAGGCATAGTCAGCGCCTGCGCGGCCCGCGCCATGGGCGCCGAGATGTTCGGCCGCATGGCCCCGCAGAAACCCGAAGAGATCGAGGTCTGCGCCGCAGCAGGCGTTGACACCGCCACCTGGCTGCGTCGAGACCAGTTGATAACCTCCGACGACATACTTTTTCTCGCCACCGGCCTGACCAGGGGGGACTACGTGGACGGCGTGAGCATGGGGCGGGACGCTTCCGGCCACTACATCACCACGGACACCATCGTCATTGCCGGCGCCAACGGCAACGTTAGGCGCATCAGTACCACGGTTCACGAATAGACCGTCGGCCCCGGAATCGAACCCGAACCCGGTTGCGTGGCGGCAAGAGACGAATATCCGACAAAGTTCGCCCGCGACGCGGCGCAAACACCGTTCGACGTGTTATCGCCGCGGGAACGGTCTTTCATTCGGGATCAGTCGTTTCGCTACCGTTTCAGCCAACAGGAATTGCGTCAGATCGTCGCAATAGCGGCGGACCTCGGCGCCTGGAATGAGGTATCCATCATCGACGCCTGGCCGCGCGCCCCGGCCGCACACCCGGACACCAACACGGCGAAGCGTCGCATCCTCGCGGACCTGCGCGCGCTCTGGGACGATCTGAAATCCAACCTCCCCAATTACGCAAGCTTCGGTGCGCACACCAAACCCGTGGCGGCCAAATCGACGCTGGGCAACCGCAGCAGGACCCAATTGGGCCTTGGCCGCTGTCCCGTGGCGTCTACGCGTACCCGTTGCTGCAATCTCATGACGCTCGACGTTGCCGAAAACTGCGGCTTCGGCTGCAGCTACTGCAGCATCCAGTCTTTCTATCTCGGCGACGCCATCAACTTCGACCCCGCTTTCGCGGAAAAACTGGCGTCGTTGCGACTCGACCGGGACCGCGTCTACCACATCGGCACGGGACAATCGTCGGACTCGCTGATGTGGGGAAACAAGCACGGCGCCCTCGCCGCCCTCATTCGCTTCGCCGAAAACAACCCCAACGTAATCCTGGAACTGAAGACAAAATCGAAAAACGTTTCGTACCTGCTGAAAAACGAGATTCCTGCCAACGTCCTGTGCACCTGGTCGCTCAACACGCCCACGATCGTAAACCACGAAGAACACCAGACCGCCTCCCTCCCCGACCGCCTGTCCGCGGCACGCAGGGTGGCCGATCGCGGCATCCTGGTCGGCTTTCATTTTCACCCCATGATTCGCTATGCCGGTTGGCAGGGGGAATACGCCGATCTGTTCGAGGAGACGTGTCAACGATTCCAAACCGCCGAAGTGGCCATGGTATCGATGGGCACGCTGACCTTCACAAAAACCGTCATTCGCGCCATTCGTTCCAGACGCGTCAAGAGTAAGATCCTGCAGACTAGGCTCGTCGACTGCGGCGGCAAGCTATCGTATCCGGAATCCGTCAAACTCGAACTGTTTCGCTTCGCCTACGGCGCCCTGCGACCCTGGCACGACGAGGTCTTCTTCTATCTCTGTATGGAAAATCCCCGCTTGTGGCGGCCGGTCTTCGGTTACGCCTACCCTTCCAACGACGCCTTCGAGAACGCTATGAAGTCCTGCTATAGGGAAAAGATCCGCAGCAGAATTTCCGCATCCAATCCGACCGCACCTCGGTCGTTATCCTCGCAATAAAGCCCTCTCCCCACACCACGTTCGATGCGGGGTCAGCGAATTCCATGGATCCTTGCCGCGTTCTCCGCAGCCCAGGCCTTGGTCTGCGACGAGTGACAGACGAGACAGGTGCGATCGATGCTCAGATAGGCCTTGTTGTCGTTATCGACGCGCACAAACTTTCCGTCATCGGTGAGCATGTCCCAGTTGGGATCCGTCATGATGCGAAAGATATGCGACTTGATGTCTCCTTCACTGACAGAGCCGTCCGCGGTTTTGATCTTAATAGACATGGCGGATTTGCCGGCGTACGGCATATGACAATTCTTGCATTCGAAATTCTTCTTCGCTTCGAGTTGAATTCGTATATTGGTATGGCATTTTCTGCAGGTGCCTTCTTCGCCCTTATATCCTCCCAGCGCGTAACGGGTGCCCTGATGTGGATCGTGGCAGGTTGTGCACCCGAACGATCTGTGCGGCGAGGCGAGAAAATCCTCGTACTGCTCGTGGTGTCGCACAAGCCCGCCCTTGGCATCGATCTTCTTGACGTCGCCGCGACGGTGGCACTGACCGCAGTTTTCCTTGATCGACGGTTTGATGGCGGTGGGCGCCTTGGCGTGTTCGGCGCTCGGCCCGTGACACGCCTCGCAACGCACACCCGGCTCCGACCAGGTGCCGTGGATGCCCGGCAGATTGTCCTGATGGGGTCCCGCCTCCCCGCTCTCCACCCAGCCGGTGGTATGGCAGCCGCCGCAGGTGTAGGGCTTACGCGGCGCTTTATCGGCGCTGTAACCCGTCCAGTTCTCTTCGGTCACCAGATATTTGTTGACGAGATTGTACTGTCGGCCCTTATCGCCGGTGAGTATGTATCCCTCGTTATCCATGAATCGGGCCTTCCAACCGTAGCCGCCGATTACGTAGCTGATATCGTTCCAGGTCTTGTCGGCCGGCGGGTTGGGGACCCCCGGCGAAGTGCCCTTTGGATAACTCGGCGGTCCGCCACGCACCCGTTGGATCTTATAGGGATGACCGGATTTCATCTGCGCTTCGTAGACCTCGAGGTGGCACGCCTTGCAGGCTTCCGATCCCGCGTAGCCCGTACTCGCCACGGCCGCCATGTCTATGAGCGACAGGCACATGAGAGTGATCGATGCGGTGGCTGCTTTTCGTTGCATGGTGATTGCCTCTTCTTGTTCCAGGCGGCTCGTTGACAGGGTACTCGTACTGCAGTTTGATAAAGGAGGATTGCGTGCGTACTTTATTTGTAAAGTAGCTGCCCAATCGAGTTAGTCAATATGCCGGCGAACCCATTCCGCTTGTTTTATCGACAGCAAGCGCCGGAACTTTAACCGCGAACGGGCACCCGCTGTGGAGGCGCCGGCGCACGGATCCCGGCGCCGGCAAGCGAAGGCAACGATTGTTCCACCGGGACCCCGGCGGGCCCTTATGTCGTGCGGGAAGCACACCTCCCGGGAACACATGCCGGGGCCGGAGAACGCGGCTCCGACCCCGCCACCTCTGGAGCATCAACCGCTTTCAGTATTTCGACTTCAATTCCTTGCCCACGGTGAACATGTAACGCATCACTTCCTGATTATTCCTATCCCGCATCATCTGCCACATGCCTTTCATACCGCCGGTGGCGGATTCGCCCTCTTCCATCTCTGCCGAGGCCTTGTCCATCGCCTTGAGGAAGCCTTCGAGGTGATCCAGGCGATAGAGCACCGCGGGCAGAGTGTAGGCGAGGCGTTCCAGCAGACCGGCACTCTCGAGGTGCTCGAGCAGATTGATCATGCGATCCATGCCGCCGTAGCGGCACATGCGATCCACCATGCACAGACCGTTGCCGAAGGTCTCCGCCAGCCGATTTATCATGTCATCGGTGAGGGCGTCCTGCGCCGAGCTGACAACCCTTGCCAGGTCGGCGAGCCGTTCCAGGTCGCCGTTGTTGACCATCTTCGCGAGCGCAGGTATCGCGCGTCCCAGCCCCGCGCGATTGATCTGATCGAGCAGGTCCATGCTGCTGCTGGCGGTGTCCGCCAGGCGCGCGACCACGTCGTCGGTCATCGCGTCCTGTGCGGAACTCACCACGCGCGCGAGGTCCACCAGTCTCTCCAGGTCGCCGTTTTCGACCATTTTCGACAGCGCCGGGATAGCGTCGCCGAGGCCGCTGCGGTCGATCTTGTCCATTAGATCCATGACCCCGGTCAGGGTAGACGCCAGACGTGCAATCATGTCGTCGGTCATCGAGTCGCGGGCCGCCTGCACCAGACCCTGCAACTCTTCGTTCGTCGATATCATCGATGTCGCCGTTTCGTTCATGGGCGCACCCCCGATCAAAGCAAGCCGCGGGCCGACGCCCAGTACAATTTGTTGTAAGCCACCTTGAACCAGTGCATGGCTCGGGTCGGCGGCTTCGGATCGGGCGGGTTCTGGTAGTCGAACATGGCATAGGTGGCGCGATCCTTTCCCGCCTCGATGAAACAGAACACCTTGCCGTCGTAATCGCGCACCGATTGGCCGATCTTGACCATGGATGCGATGTTTTCGCCCAGGGCCTCGGCCTCGAAATGCGCCGTGGAACCGGCCTTGCTGATGGGCAGATTGGTGGTATCGCCGATGGCGAACACGTTGTCGCGACCTTCCATGTTGAGGCGAAGTCTATCGATGGGGACCCAACCGTCTTTACCGAGTCCCTGCTGCTCGACAACTTCCATGCCCTTGTGCGCGGGTATGGTGACCAGCAGGTCGTAATGGACCTCGGAGCCTTCTTCGCTGCGCAGGATCCTTCTCTCACCGTCCACCTCTTTCATGTTGAAGAAGGTCTCGTACTTGATCCCCAGCTGATCGAACTCCGGTGTGGCCCACTTGGCGACGTTTTCCAGACTGTGAATACGGCCGATGGGGTAGGTGTAATAGAGCTCGACCTCGTCCAGAATGCCCCGTTCCTTGAAAAAATCGTGCATCATGAAGGTGATCTCCAGCGGCGCCATCGGACACTTGTGTGGAACGCCCACGGTCACCACCACACGTCCACCTTCGAATTCCCGCAGCCGTTTCAGCATCTTGAGTGCGCCTTCCTCGGTGTAGAACATCTCAGCGTTGTCCGCGAGTCCCGGGACCTCCTCCATGTTCGGCCGCGAGCCGGTCGCCACCACGAGGACGTCGTATTTATACCTGCGCCCGCTCCCGGTCTTCACCTCGTTGTCGTCCAGGTGGAACTCGGTGACGGGATCGACATGAAACTCGATGCCCGGTTCCAGCAGGCTCGCCTGATCGCGATACAACTCGTCGGGCATCATCTGACCGACCGCAAGGTAGAGCAGACCCGGTTGGTAAAAATGTTTGTCCGACGCCGAAAGCATGGTGAGATTGACTTTGCCCGCCTTGATTTCCGAACTCAGCCGCCGAGCAAGATTGTTTCCCAGGATAGTACCGCCCATGCCGCCGCCAATGATCAGTATTTTCATGACATCCTCCACGTTTGAGTGAGTGTTAGCGCGTTTTTCTAACGGTGATATGCCAGACTCCCTTGTCTTCGCGAGTCGCAACCATCTCGTGACCTGCCTTTTCGACCCACTCCGGGATGTCGGTGGCAGAACCCTTGTCCGAGGACAACACTTCGAATTCATCACCGACCTGCCCCGATTTCAGCCTGGCGATGAGCTCCATCAGCGGCCCGGGACAAAAACTGCCCCGCGCGTCGATCACTGTCTTTTCCGCCATCAGTGCCCTCCTGTCCGTGGTGATGAGTTTTAGAATGACCAGACTTGGCCGTCGGCCGCGTGGTTCAGGAATTTGGTCAGACCCCAGGGTTCATTCAGAAAGGCATCGAGGTCGTCCGGTTCGATCGCAAGCACGTCCATGGCCATCGAG
>CAMYIN010000042.1 GCA_947258495.1 uncultured Gammaproteobacteria bacterium | reverse complement strand
TGGGGTGGGGGACGAAATGAATATCACCGATGGGATGGACGGTCGACGGGGAAAAAGTGAAAAGCTAACGGAAAGTATCTTCGGGTGGCCCACACACTAGTAAAACACCCAGTTGGCGCGCCACCCGCAAAGGCCGTATCCGCTCGATTACTACCCCGCTATTTTTGAAGCTTTCCAGGAACTCCACGGCGATCGCATGTTCGCCGACGATCACGCCATCGTCGGTGGGCTCGCCAGGCTCGACGGCCGCGCCGTCATGTTGCTGGGGCATCAGAAAGGTCGGGATACGAAGCAAAAGGTCCACCGTAATTTCGGCATGCCGAGACCGGAGGGCTACCGCAAGGCACTGCGATTGATGCGCCTCGCCGAGCGCTTTCAGCTGCCGGTCATTACCTTCATAGACACGCCCGGAGCATATCCCGGCGTGGGGGCCGAGGAGCGTGGACAGAGCGAAGCCATCGCGCGGAATCTCCATACCATGGCGGAACTTCGGGTCCCCATAGTGTCCACCGTTATCGGCGAAGGCGGATCCGGTGGAGCGCTGGCAATAGGCGTATGCGATCGTCTGTTGATGCTGCAGTACGCCACGTATTCGGTGATTTCCCCCGAAGGATGCGCATCCATCCTCTGGAAAGCCTCGGAAAGGGCCCCGGATGCGGCCGAAGCCTTGGGTATGACCGCGGAGCGCTTGCAGAAACTCGGTCTTGTAGACGAGGTGGTACCGGAGCCCCTGGGCGGTGCACACCGTGATCTCGGCAAGATGGCGAGAACGCTGAAACAGGCGCTCACCAAGCAGATGAAGGAATTGTCGCAGATGTCGACGGACGACCTGCTCGCACGCCGATACGAACGCTTGATGGGATACGGCAGATATCAAACGCAGGGATGACCCACGCCGGTTACAACCCCGGCCGTGAATTAGACGCGGAAATCTTTCACCAAACCGTTTTCACGTCTCTCGAGATACCTCCCAACGCGCACATCGCTGTCGGTCTCAGCGGGGGCATGGACTCCGTCGTCCTGTTGCATTTGCTGTGTGCGCTGCGAAACGTGTCCGCCATTGAACTGACGGCGCTGCACGCCCACCATGGACTGCACCCTGATGCGGACTCGTGGCAAGGTTTCTGTTCGCATTTGTGCGCGCAGTGGTCAGTGCCTTTCCACAGCGAGCGCCTGCAGATTTCCGTGGAGGGCGGACCGGGCCCGGAGGCACGCGCGCGGGAAGCGCGTTACCGCTGGTTCGAGGTGTGCGTGCCGGACGGTGCTTGTCTGATGTTGGCGCACCATTGCGACGATCAGGCGGAGACCGTACTGCTCAATCTGGTGCGGGGCTCCGGGGTTCGTGGATTATCCGCAATGCGCCGCAGCGCGGATTTCGGGCGGCTTCGAATCGTGCGGCCGTTGCTGCGGCACGGGCGCCGGGAGATCCAGGCCTATGCGTACAGACATCGGCTGGACTGGATCGAAGACAGTTCAAACTATGAACTGAGCTTCTCGAGAAACCTGATTCGGCTCAGGGTTCTACCCATGCTGCAGCAACGCTGGCCGGGGGTGGTCGAGGTGCTTGCCGCCACCGCTATGCGTTTGCAAAAGACCCAGGCGTTGCTGGACGAAGTTGCGGCGGAGGATCTGGGTGCTACCCAGGAGAGGCCTGCGCACCCCCTGTCGGGGCCGGGATATCAGTTGCGCCTATCGCCCCTCAGCGAAGTGTCGCGCCGGCGACTCAGCAATTTCCTCGCTTACTGGTTTCGTCTGCGGGGCTTCGACCGCCCGACGCAGCGGCAATTGCAGTTGCTGATCGCCGGATTCGTGCGCAAGCGCCCGCCGTCGAGCGCGTCGCTGCAGTGGTCTCAGACCACGGTTCGCCGCTACGACGATTGGCTGTACCTGCTGAAAACGGCACCTCGCGGCGAGACGCCGGAGGCCAAGTCCTGGGACCTGCGGACGACGATGCCGATACCGGAACTGATGGTGCAACTGGTGCCGGTTCCGGTACAGGGCCACGGTCTGGCCCGTGATCGCACACCCCTATCGGCGACGATTCGCTGGCGTCGTGGAGGCGAGCGATGCCGCTTACCCGATCGCGATCACCACAGCAAGCTGAAGAAATTACTTCAACAGCATCGCGTACCTCCCTGGGTTCGGGAACGTATTCCATTGATCTACGTGCGCGAAGAGATCGCCGCGGTAGGGGGATACTGGTATTGCGAGCCCTATGTCGCGCGCACCGGGGAGGCGGGCATCGCGATCGATGTCCGCCCGCTGTAACAGCGCATTGCGAATTGGATTTGTAGAAGTCGGCGGCCTTTGATAAGCTGTCAGCCCGTCCGGGGCGACGTTCTGTCGCCTCCAAAACAGCACGCATGGCGAAATATATCTTTATCACTGGTGGTGTGGTCTCGTCCCTGGGAAAGGGAATCGCTGCGGCATCACTTGGGGCGGTTCTGGAAGCTCGGGGACTGAAAGTCACCTTGCTCAAACTCGACCCCTATATCAACGTCGACCCGGGCACCATGAGCCCATTCCAACACGGCGAGGTGTTCGTCACCGCGGACGGCGCGGAAACAGATCTCGACCTTGGGCATTACGAACGCTTCGTGCGCACCACCATGGGCCAAAGGAATAATTTCACTACCGGGCAGATCTACGAGCGCGTAATTCGCAAGGAGCGTCGAGGCGATTATCTGGGCGGAACGGTCCAGGTCATTCCGCATATCACCGACGAAATCAAAGCGTGCATTCGCGAAGGTGCGGGAGATGCGGAGGTGGCGCTCGTGGAAATTGGAGGTACGGTCGGCGATATCGAGTCGCTGCCGTTTCTGGAGGCCATCCGCCAGCTGCGCATCGAGCTGGGGCGGGAGAACGTGATTTTCATTCATCTCACCCTGGTGCCACGGATTGCCGCGGCGGGAGAAATCAAGACCAAACCGACGCAGCATTCGGTGAAGGAATTGCGCAGCATCGGCATCCAGCCGGATGTGCTGATATGCCGGGTCAACGATCCGCTTCCAGCCGACGCGAGGAGAAAGATCGCGCTGTTCACGAACGTGCCCGAAAACGCCGTGATATCGGCGATGGATGTGGACAATATCTACAAGATACCGGGCATTTTCCGCAATCAAGGCCTGGACGGCATAGTCGTAAAGCAATTACGGCTGGATGCTGCGGGCGCAGACCTTTCCGATTGGGAGAAGGTCGTTTTCGACGGAGAACATCCTACCCAGGAAGTGACCATCGCCCTGGTCGGCAAGTATGTCGAACTCACGGAATCGTACAAGTCGTTGTCCGAGGCGTTGATACACGCGGGCATCCATACGCGCACGCGGATCAATATCAATTATGTGGATTCGGAACTCATAGAGGCCGATGGTGTAGACGTGCTCAAAGATGTCGACGCCATTCTGGTGCCCGGCGGCTTCGGAGAGCGAGGCATAGAAGGCAAGATCGCGGCCGTGCGCTACGCCCGGGAAAACGGAGTGCCTTACCTGGGTATATGCCTGGGCATGCAGGTCGCGGTGATCGAATTTGCGCGTCACGTGGCCGGTTTGGCCGGTGCACACAGCACTGAATTCGATCCGGATACGCCTCATCCCGTGATCGCGCTCATCGTCGAATGGACCAACGAAGACGGCAGGGTGGAACAGCGCGACCGGGATTCGGATCTCGGAGGTACGATGCGATTGGGGGAGCAGACGTGTCTGTTGCGACGCGGTACCCGCACCCACGATGCCTATCGTGAGGCCCAGATCGTCGAGCGCCACCGACATCGTTACGAATTCAACAATCGATTCAGGAGTCTGCTTGAGCAAGCCGGTCTAGTCATCGCGGGCGTATCCAAGGACGATCTCGTAGAAATTGTCGAGCTGGTCGATCACCCCTGGTTCGTAGGTTGCCAATTTCACCCCGAGTTCACCTCCTCACCCCGGGACGGACATCCGCTTTTCTCCGGCTATATCACGGCGGCGCGGGAACACCGTGCGAGCAGGACGGCGGACGTGCACACGGCGACGGACCCACGGGTCGTCGCCCAGTGAGGCTGGGCAACGCCGACGTCGGCCTTGATCGGCCGTTTTTCTTGATTGCCGGTCCCTGCGTCGTCGAATCCCAGCTCATGGCAGTGGATACTGCGGGTTTCCTGAAGGAGCTTACGGATCGTTTGAATATCCCCTTCGTCTACAAGTCCTCGTACGACAAGGCCAACCGCAGTTCTAGCGATTCCTACCGCGGCCCCGGCCTGGAGCAGGGATTACGAATACTGCAGACGGTGCGCGAGGAAACCGGTGTGTCGGTGCTGACGGACGTCCATTCCCCCGACGAGGTCGCCGCGGCGACGCAAGTGGTCGACGTGTTGCAGACCCCTGCTTTGCTTTGTAGGCAAACGGACCTGATCGAGGCCGCCGCCGCCAGCGGAAAGCCGGTGAACATAAAGAAAGGCCAGTTCTTGTCGCCCCACGAGATGCGGAACGTCGTTGATAAGGCGATACGGGCGGGTGGAAAGGACCGGACAATGGTGTGCGAGCGCGGCACCTGTTTCGGCTATAACAACTTGGTCGTCGACATGCGGGCGTTGGCGGTCATGCGCGCCACTGGCTGTCCGGTGGTATTCGATACGACGCATTCGGTGCAGCTTCCCGGTGGGCTGGGAACCGCCTCCGGTGGCGAGCGGGAACACATCGCCGTCTTGGCCAGGGCCGCGGTAGGCGCCGGCGTCTCGGGCGTGTTCCTGGAAACGCACCCCGATCCGGCGCGCGCGAGAAGCGACGGACCGAACGCGATGCCGTTGAATCTCCTGGAACCGCTGCTGGTGACGCTGCAAAAAATCGATCACGCGGTCAAAAGACAATCGTTCCTGGAAGACGATCTGAGGTGACGAGGACGCGCAAAAGCCTGCAGAGGAATCGGACGGATCATGGCAAAAATTAAACGCATTCATGCACGTGAAATCCTGGACTCGAGGGGCAATCCGACCGTCGAGGCGGATGTTTTCCTGGACGACGGCTCAATCGGAAGTGCGGCGGTGCCTTCCGGCGCATCCACGGGTTCGCTGGAGGCCTTGGAGCTCCGCGATAAGGATCCAAAGCGATACGGCGGCAAGGGCGTATTGCAGGCAGTTGCCAACGTCAACAATGGGATACACCAGGCCCTGCAAGGCGCGGAAGCTTTCGATCAAGCGACCGTCGATCTGGCAATGATCGACCTGGATGGCAGTGATAACAAACGGCATTTGGGCGCCAACGCCATTTTGGCGGTATCTCTAGCGACGGCGAAAGCCGCGGCGACGGCGCAAGGCCAGCCTTTGTACCGCTATCTCGCCGATTTACACGGCCAGAAGCCGCCGTTCCTTATGCCCGTGCCGCAGATGAATATCGTCAACGGGGGCGCCCACGCGGACAACGCCATCGACTTTCAAGAATTCATGATCCTGCCGACGGGGACGGAGCAATTTGCCGATGCGCTGCGAATCGGTGCCGAAGTATTTCACGCCCTGAAGGGCGTATTGCTGGAAAAGTCACTGAGCACCGCGGTCGGAGACGAAGGTGGCTTCGCCCCGGAAATCGAATCCAACGAGGCGGCGGTGAAGATCATTGTGGAGGCCTGCGAACGTGCGGGATTCCGGGCGGGTAGCGACCTTATGCTGGGGTTGGACGTCGCCAGCTCGGAGTTTTTCGCGGACGGGATTTACGTTCTCGAGGCCGAACAAAGCCGCATGGATTCCGACGACTTCGCCGATTATCTCCAGGCCTGGATCGAGCGCTATCCGATCATATCCGTTGAGGACGGGATGGCGGAAACAGACTGGGACGGATGGGAGACTTTGACCCGGCGGATAGGCGATAAGATTCAGATCACCGGCGACGACCTGTTCGTAACCAACACCAACATCCTGCAAAAGGGGATGCAACGCGGTGTCGGCAATTCCATTTTGATAAAGCTCAATCAAATCGGCACGCTCACCGAGACCCTGGCGGCGATCCGTATGGCGCAGAACGGAGGTTACAACTGTACGATCTCACACCGCTCCGGAGAAACCGAAGACACCACCATCGCCGATCTTGCGGTGGCGACCAACGCCGGTCAGATCAAAACGGGTTCCTTGTGTCGCTCGGAGCGGGTGGCGAAGTACAATCGTCTGTTGCGCATCGAGTCGGAACTCGGTGAAGACGCCGTCTATCCCGGTATCGGCGTGTTTTCGCAACGTTAAAACGATTGCTGAACGGCTAACGGATGATAATAAAGCTCATATTGGGATTGCTTGCTCTGCTGTTAATTTATCTGCAGTATTCCCTATGGCTCGGTCCCCACGGTATCGTCAAGCTGCGGCAACTGGAGCAAAGTGTTGTCCTACAGAAACAGGACAACGCTGAACTTGGCGAACGCAATCAGAAGCTGCACGCCGAGGTGATCGATCTAAAACAAGGGAGCGACGCCCTGGAGGAACGCGCGCGTTCCGAGCTGGGTATGATCAAACCCGGCGAGATCTTCTATCAAGTCATCGACCAGCAACTGCCGCCCGCCCCCATCGCGCGGTGACATTCAATCCAGGTTCAATTCGTAGGGCAGCGACTTGGGCTGCAGCGCCGGACCCGCGGTGGAATTGAGCAGCATTTGACCGCTCCGGTAAGCGGCGATCTGAACTGCCGCCAGGATTTCGAAACGGTCTGGTCCAGCGGGCTCCGCCTGCACTACGGTCCCGGCGCTCTGCTCTCCGTGCTCAGGGGAATAGATCCTAGCGGCGGGTTCGGGGCCAACATCGGTGACGACCTCGGCGCGGATCATCCTCTGCTTCGGTTTTCCCAGATAATGCATGCGGGCCACGATTTCCTGGCCGGTATAACAGCCCTTCTTGAAACTGACGCCGCCGACGAGGTCGAGGTTGACCGATTGCGGAACGAACAGTTCGCTGGTTTCAGGTTGTATCTGGGGGATCCCGGCGTAGATATCCAACAGCGCCCAGCCTTGGCTCGCGGCGCTCGCCAGGTCACGTTCCAGACTTTGGCGCAGGGAGCGGATGTGGGCTTCCGGCCCCAGCAGCTGTAGCCGCGGAACCGGCCCCGGCACGCGCCAGATCGCCAAATCGCCGTGGTGACGGAATCCGCTGTTGGATTCCGGCAGGGCACCAAGTTCGCCGGCGAGCCGCGCGACCGCCTCATGCCCGGCGAGGCCCAAGCCGACAAGATCGTCCACACGCTCGATTTCGACGCGCGCGCGCAGGACGTGCTGGCGCAAGCGCTCTACCACAGGACCGGCGAGCATAGCCGGAAGCTGCGCCAAGAATCCTCCGCCGCGCCTGGCGATGCGCAGGACCGCGATCAGCCTTCCTTTGGGATTGCAGTACCCGTGCAGTTGGCTGTGGGCGCCGTCGAGGTCGTTCACGTTGTTCGTGAGTTGGCCCTGGAGGAAAGATTCCGCCTCGTCGCCGTCGACGTTTATCCACGCCAGCATCGATAAATCACATAGAAAATTGTCGTTAAGCATAGGACACGCTTGTGAATTTGAGATCAATACCGGCTACGGCCTGGTCCCTGAAAACGCGTTTCCACCGCAATCGCCGGAAGTCCGCAACGAGCGTGGCGTAACGCGCAAGACCCGTAGCCGCGCCTGGGTGCATGCGCTATCGTAGCAGACTTGGAATGCGCCAAGGGAAGACGGGCGTCGTGCTTGTCATGGAGGCGCAATTCAGTACAGAATACCGGTTTATTGCGTTGCACCATCTTACCGTGACAAAGAAAAACAAGCATCATCCTGAAGCCGTTCCCGGGGACGACCACGCCCGCACGCCCGTGCCGCGACGTCGCAACAAGCCGAAGGAAATAGGGGGGCCGACCGGCCCCGAACCGACGCGCTACGGAGACTGGGAACGCAAAGGTCGTTGTGTCGATTTCTAGTTGCGCGCCGGCGTGTCGACGCCCGGCATGTTCGCTTGCATCGTCGCGGTTTTATAAGGTAGCGTATAATCGCCATAAAATTGATTAATGGAACCAGAATAACAGAATGACGCCGACCAACCGTCCGTTGTCGCCCCACCTCCAGGTCTACCGCCCACAACTGACGTCGGTGTTGTCGATTACCCACCGCGCCACCGGCGTGTTTCTGGCTCTGGGCGCGCCGGTACTGGTGTATTGGTTTTGGGCGGTCGCCGACGGCGCCGACGCCTTCGCCGCATCCCAGGAGATTTTCGGCGGCATCCTCGGGCGCGCGGCCGTGTTCATGTGGTGCTACGCATTGTTTTATCACTTGCTGAACGGGATCCGTCATCTGCTTTGGGACGCGGGCCTCGGCCTCGACATTCCGGTGTTGTACAAGTCGGGTTGGGTTGTGGTGGCGGCCTCGGTGGGATTGACCGTGTTCACCTGGCTGCTCGGCTACGCCGCTCGCGGAGGGGCAGGATGATGAGTTTGCGTTCGCCCCTGGGCAGAGCGATCGGTTTGGGGTCTTCCAAGGAGGGTGTTTCCCATTGGTGGTGGCAACGGGTGACGTCCGTGGCGCTTGTGCCGCTGAGTGTTTGGTTCGTGTTTTCGCTCGCCTCCCTCGCCGGTGCCGACCATCAGACGGTGGTCGAGTGGATGCGGTCACCGATTGTCGCGTCACTGCTGATCATGTTCGTGCTAACCGCCTTTTATCATGCGTTGCTCGGAGTACAAGTAATAATTGAGGATTACGTGCATACGGAATGGTTGAAGATGACGAGCCTCATAGGGCTGAATTTCGTCACCTTGCTGATTACGCTGGTGGCGGCGGTTCTGCTGCTCCGGATCGCGGTTGGAGTCTGATCGATGACCCGAGAATATCAGATCGTCGACCATAGCTACGACGTCGTAGTCGTAGGCGCCGGAGGCGCCGGTCTGCGCGCGACGTTTGGTATGGCTGCTGCGGGGTTGTCCACCGCCTGCATCACCAAGGTCTTTCCGACGCGAAGCCACACGGTGGCGGCGCAGGGCGGCATGAGCGCGGCACTGGGAAATATGGGTGAGGACGACTGGCGCTGGCATATGTACGACACCGTTAAAGGCTCCGATTGGCTCGGAGATCAAGACGCTATCGAATACATGTGTCGAGAGGCCCCCGCGGCCGTGATCGAGCTGGAGCACTACGGGGTTCCTTTTTCCCGTACCGAGGACGGCAAGATTTATCAACGCGCCTTCGGCGGGATGACGACGCATTTCGGCCAGGGGCAGGCAATGCGCACCTGCGCCGCCGCGGATCGTACGGGGCATGCGATTTTGCACACGCTCTATCAGCAGTCGCTGAAACACGACGCGACGTTTTATATAGAATATTTCGCTCTTGATCTGTTGATGGAAGACGGTGAGTGCGGAGGTGTCTTGGCCTGGTGCCTCGAAGACGGCACGCTCCATCGTTTCCGCGCCCAGCTGGTGGTTCTGGCGACGGGCGGTTATGGGCGCGCCTATTTCTCCTGCACTTCCGCGCATACCTGCACGGGAGACGGCAACGCCATGGTCTTGCGTGCCGGCCTGCCCCTGCAGGACATGGAGTTCGTCCAGTTCCATCCTACCGGAATATACGGCTCAGGCTGCCTGATCACGGAGGGAGCCCGAGGAGAGGGCGGCTACCTGACGAATTCGGAAGACGAGCGTTTCATGGAGAGGTACGCCCCCAACGCCAAGGACCTGGCGTCCCGGGACGTCGTTTCGCGTTCCATGACGCTGGAGATTCGGGACGGTCGCGGCGTAGGCGCGGACAAAGACCACATTTTTCTGCATCTGGAACACCTCGGCCCCGACTTGCTCGCCGAGCGTCTTCCGGGGATTTCGGAAACCGCCAAGATCTTTGCAGGCGTTGACGTTACCAGAGAGCCCATACCGGTATTACCCACCGTGCACTACAACATGGGTGGCATTCCCACCAATTATCACGGCGAAGTCCTGACGTCGCACGACGGCAACCCCGATCACGTGGTGCCGGGTTTGATGGCTATCGGCGAGGCGGCCTGCGTGTCGGTGCACGGCGCGAATCGCCTGGGGTCGAATTCGCTGTTGGATCTGATCGTCTTCGGGCGCGCCGCGGCGCACAGGGCTGCGGAAACAATTCAGCCCGGCGAGGCAACGCGATCTACGTTCAAGGATTCTACCGAGGCGAGTTTGGAGCGGCTGGACAGAATACGTAACGCAAACGGCTCCCTGCTGACCGCGGAGATTCGGCTGAACATGCAGAAAACGATGCAGAACAATTGCGCGGTATTTCGTACCGGTTCGGTACTGGAGGAAGGTATGGCAAGAATGTCCGAGGTCTGGGAATCCTTTTCGGATGTGAAGGTCGTCGACAGGTCCATGATTTGGAATACCGACCTGGCGGAGGCGCTGGAACTGGACAATCTGCTGCGACAAGCGGTGGTGACCATTCATTCCGCGAGTAATCGCAAGGAAAGTCGCGGTGGGCATGCGCGTGAGGACTGTCCGGAAAGAGACGACGACAATTGGATGAAACACACGCTCGCGTGGCTAGACGACGCAGGTCCATTGCGCATCGATTATCGTCCGGTTCACGATTACACCCTTACCGAAGAAGTGGAACCCATACCGCCGAAGGCGCGGGTGTATTAACGCAATCGCCGCAACACGATAACGAGCGAGCATAATCGAGCAAGAGTTCCAGCAATGGTCGAATTCACGCTGCCGGCAAACTCCAAAATCAAGAAGGGCCTGACGCATCCCGAACCGCAGGAGGCGGAAAGCATAAAGCGCTTCAAGATCTATCGCTGGGACCCCGACGCCGGAGAAAACCCGCGCACCGATATGTACACGCTGGACACGGATCGGTGTGGGCCCATGGTCTTGGATGCGCTCATAAAGATCAAGAACGAGGTAGATCCAACGCTGACCTTTCGGCGCTCCTGCCGCGAAGGTATCTGCGGTTCCTGTGCCATGAACATAGACGGCACCAACACCCTCGCCTGCACCAAGCCCATAGATGAGGTGAACGGAGACGTCAAAATCTATCCGCTGCCGCATATGCCCGTGGTCAAGGATCTGGTTCCCGATCTCACGCATTTCTATGCCCAATATGCCTCGATCAAGCCGTGGTTGCAGTCCAAGACCGCCGCACCGCCTGATCGCGAACGATTACAGTCCAAGGAGGAACGCAGCCGGTTGGACGGGCTGTACGAGTGCATTCTGTGTGCGTGTTGTTCCACCAGTTGCCCGAGCTATTGGTGGAACGGAGACCGGTACCTGGGGCCGGCCACTCTGCTGCAGGCGTATCGGTGGATCGTAGACAGTCGTGATGAGGCGACCGGCGAACGTCTGGACGAACTCGAGGACCCGTTCCGGCTGTATCGATGCCACACGATTATGAACTGCAGCAGGACCTGTCCCAAGAGCTTGAATCCGGGGAGGGCGATCGCAGAAATCAAGAAACTCCTGGTTTCGAGGCGTTAGTGCCGGCATGTCGAACGCGCGGTTACGTTGGCGGTGTCGGCGCGGTGTACGTGAGTTGGACATTGCGCTGCAGGGATTCCTGGAAAACGATTTCAGACTGTTGACGACGACGGAGCAAAGAAAGTTCGAGGAACTGCTGGAAGTTCCAGACCCATCGTTGATGGATTGGATCTACGGAAGAACATCGCCCTCGGACGCGGAATTCGCGGGGCTCATCGAACGGATTCGAGATGCCGCTAGTCATAACGCTAAGAACCGATAGACGACTCGCGGTACTCAATCACCTTGCACATCTGGCTACCGGGGCGTTGCTTGGTTACGTTCAACTGCCGTTTCTATTGACACTAGCCGCCGCCGCCGCGGTCGTTGTCAGCCACCGTCGGTGCGCGCTTTTGCACGTGACACGAACGCATCCGTCGGCAATCGCTTCGCTGGTTCTGGAAGTCGACGAAACCTGGACAATTTATCGTCGTAACGGTGAACGCTTATCCGGCATGCGAATCGCAGGTTGCTATCTCAACTCCGGTTGCGTCCTCGTCCGGTTTTCTAAAACAAGACGGAGAGGACACCCGATTATCTTGACGGATCATTCAGCGGGCCATGACAACTTCCGCAGGTTAAGAGTATTTCTTCTGCGATGACGTAATGTTCACTGCCAGACGGGGGCGAGGTGACTGCCGACGAAATTGCCGGGTACGAGCACCGTGTCCTGGGGGTGGGAGCTTTCGTCCAGAGCTGGAAAGTCCAGCGTAAAATGCAATCCTCGACTCTCCTTTCGATTTAACGCCGATTGCACGATGAGCTCGGACACCATGACGAGGTTTCTGAGCTCTATGAGATCATCGTTGATCTTAAAATTCACATAATATTCTCGGATTTCATCCTGCAGTAGACCGATGCGACGCTGAGCTCTGCGCAGTCGCTTGGTGGTTCGCACTATTCCCACGTAATCCCACATGAAGCGCCGCAGTTCCTCCCAGTTGTGGGACACCACTACCTGCTCGTCCGGATCGGTTACCTGACTTTCGTCCCACGCCGGAAGCTCCGTAAGCTCGAACACCGGTGCCGAGATACGATCGTTGATATCTCGGCTGGCCGATTCCGCGAGTACCAGGCATTCCAATAACGAATTACTCGCCAGCCGGTTCGCGCCGTGTAAGCCGGTAAATCCGGATTCTCCGATGGTATATAGCCCCTGCAGGTCCGTCCGACCGCACAGATCCGTCATGACGCCGCCGCATGTATAGTGCGCGGCCGGCACCACCGGAATCGGCTGTTTCGTCATGTCGATGCCGAAACTGAGACATCGCTTGTGGATGGTTGGAAAGTGCTCTTTAACGAATTCAGGCGACTTGTGCGTGATATCCAAATACACACAATCGTATCCGTGGCGTTTCATCTCGTAGTCAATGGCACGCGCGACGATATCCCGAGGAGCAAGTTCGCCACGCGGGTCATGTTGCGACATGAAGGAAGATCCATCCGGCAGTACCAATCGTGCACCTTCACCGCGTACCGCCTCCGAAATTAGAAACGACTTCGCATGCGGGTGATACAGGCATGTCGGGTGAAATTGAACGAATTCCAAATTACTGACCCGGCAACCGGCCCTCCATGCCATAGCAATGCCGTCGCCGGTCGAGGTATCGGGGTTGCTGGTGTACAGATACGACTTCGAGGCGCCGCCGGTTGCCAACACGGTCATACGGGAGGCGATCGGAAACACATGATTTTCCCTGGTGTCGAGCACATATGCACCCAGGCAACGTTCCGGAGGTTCGCATCGCAGCTTGCCGGCGTTGATGAGGTCCACAGCGATATGACCTTCCAGAACCTGGATCTTGGCGTGGTCCCGCACCTGCGACTCCAAGGTGTTCTCCACCGCTCGACCCGTCGCGTCCTGCGCATGGATAACTCGTCTATGACTATGACCGCCTTCGCGCGTCAAATGAAAGTTCCGCTGGCCCCTGGCGTCGTTTTCGCGGCTGAATTCCACGCCTTGATCGATAAGCCAGTGAACGTTGTCGGGGCCGCGGCGGACGATAAAATCCACTGCGTCGGTGTGACACAATCCTGCACCGGCATCGAGGGTATCTCGGATGTGTGCGTCGAACGAATCGTGTTCGCCGAGCACTGCGGCGATACCGCCTTGCGCATACAGGCTGGAGCCTTCGGTAAGTTTTTCTTTGGCGAGTATCGTGACTTGGTGGCCCGCCTGCGCCAGTCGCAAACTCAGGCTCAGACCGGCCAGTCCGGCTCCGATGACCAAGACATCTGCGTTGTAAGAGGACTTCATGGAGGATGTGCGGCCCCGGCGGGCAGATTATTTTTCAGGTATTATACCTGCGATCAGCCGCCCGGTTTTGCAATAGCTTGATCAGAGCATTTGTAACTAATTCCAAATTAACCGAATAGTTCCGTGAATTCGGCAGAACTTTACGCCAACGTTATTGTCTTTTTCGATAACGTCGAACAGTCGTCGATTTTGGCTTTGACAGAATGAAGCCGAAAACAGATCGACAGGGCGTTGATGCAAGTATTGTAAAACGGGTGCAGAAGGGCGACAAAAGCGCCTTCGATCTGCTGGTTCGCAAATATCAGTTCAAGGTTTCAAATCTCATTTCCCGGTACGTTTACGACCAGTCCGAAATCGAGGACATCGCTCAGGAGGTGTTCGTAAAAGCCTATCGCGCGATTGGGGGCTTTCGTGGAGACAGTGCGTTCTACACATGGCTGTACCGCATAGCGATAAATACGGCGAAGAACTATCTGGTTGCTCAGAGCCGCAGACCGCCGAATACCGATGTCGAAGCCAGTGATGCCGAACTGACGGAATCGGGCCGAAACCTCCGGGACATCGGTACTCCGGAGTCAAACTTGCTGAGTCGAGAGTTGGCCGATCGAGTATCGAAGGCGGTGCGAGAGCTTCCCGAGGATTTGCGATTGGCGATAACTCTTAGAGAACTTGAAGGGTTGAGCTATGAAGAAATCGCCACCGTCATGGATTGTCCGATAGGAACCGTCCGATCTCGAATATTCAGGGCACGAGAGGCGATCGACAAGAATCTGAGACCATTGTTGAAATAGGGTGAGGTGTGTGAAGCAAAGAGATGTCAAAGACGAAACTGTGCTGAAAGAAAAGATTTCGGCATTGTTGGACGACGAGTTGTCCGGACGCGACCGGGAAAAGCTGTTGAAAATGGTCAGCCGGGATAAGCGGCTTGCGGATCTATGGAATCGGTATCACGTTATCGGAGCCTCTGTTCGCAGAGAACTCGTCACTTTGTGCCCAGAGCTGATGCAATGCGTCGGGCGCATGATCCACCACGATAGGCCAGGAGATCCACCGAAGCGGCAGGCGAGATCGGGACTCTTCGGTTTTGAAGAAAATTGGAAACCGGCGGGCGTCGCCGCATTATCGCTGATGATCGCTGTAGTGCTCGGCATATACATAGCACGCGACGATATCGTTCCGGCAACAATCCAGGATACTGCGACGACTGCCGTCGACGGCTCCACGAGGTGGGTCAATACCCACCCGGAACACGAAGAGCAGTTGAACGCATTTTTGGTGGAACACGGCGAATTCACGCCGATGTCAGGGCTCAATGGTTTGGTGTCGTACGCGAAGTTCGTGAGCTACGACGAAAAGTAATGAACCTCCTGAGACTCGTCGGGCTCGCTGTCTCTCTTTCGATGGCTATTTCAACCCGTGCGGACGGTGACATCAAGGACTGGTTGATGAAGATGAACGATGCCGCCATGGAACTGGACTATCAGGGCACGTTCATTTATGTGCAAGAAAGTCAGATAGAAGTCATGCGGGTAGTGCACCAGTCCAGCGCAGGGGTTTTGAGGGAACGCATTTACTCCTTGAACGGTTCTCCACGTGAAATCGTCCGCGACGCCGAACAGGTTTGGTGTTACCTTCCGGACCGCAACATGGGCGTGCATGAATATCGTCAGGTCTCGGATAACAATTTTCCCCATATTCTTCCCAAGCGCGTCTCCAAGCTCGAAAAGAACTACCGTATTTCCATGGGCCGAAAGGATCGAATCGCGGATCGGACTGCGGTTCAGATCTGGATATTTCCCAGGGACCAGTATCGTTATGGCCATGAATTGTGGGTGGACGAAGAGACTGGGTTGTTGCTCAAGGCGTCGTTGATGGGGATACAAGGCGATGCGATCGAGCAATACATGTTCACGGACATCCGCATCGGACAAGCGGTGTCCGAACAGGACCTCGAACCGGCAACGCGAAAGGATAAGCTCGTCTGGTTCGGGGTCAACAGGGCTGAGGGCAAGGGCGCGGTCGAGGACAGCGGCCATTGGGCGGCGACTCGGGTCCCCGACGGCTTCATGCTTTCTCGCAAAATGCGGCGAATGTCCCCGATGCGGCAAAAAATGGTTGAACATCTGGTATATTCAGACGGCTTGACCGCCGTTTCGATATTCGTCGACAAAATGGCGGATGCGGAAACCGAGCCCATAAGTGGGCCAAACAGCATTGGGGCGGTCAGCGCCTACGGCAGGGTCGTCGACGGCCATCAGGTTACCGTTGTCGGTGAGGTGCCCGAGGCGACCGCGAAAATGATTGCCATGTCTGTGAAGAGATCGGAGTAAGTTTGATTGTGAATTTGACCAAATACCTGAAAATCACCGGTTTTTTGGCGTTGTTTTGCGTTTATCATCCAGCATTCGGATATCGCGGTGGATTGCCGGATTTCGCTGCGTTGGTCAAGCAGAACGCCGGATCGGTGGTCAATATAAGTACCACGCAAGTATTGAAACAGCGAAAAATACCCAAAGAGTTCAATCTTCCCGATATCCCCGAGGACAGCCCGTTTCGGGATTTTTTCCGCCGCTTCTTCGACGAACTTCCCGACGAGCGGGATGCTCGATCGCTGGGATCGGGTTTCGTCCTATCTGCGGACGGCTACATCATGACGTCCGCGCACGTCATCGCGGACGCGACCGAGATCATCGTCCGCTTCAGTGACCGTCGGGAGCTCGAAGCCAAGGTAATCGGGGCCGACCGCCGCAGCGACGTGGCACTATTAAAGGTAGAAGCCGACGGATTGCCGACGGTGAAGATCGGCAATCCGGAACAATTGTCTGTGGGAGAATGGGTGCTCGCGATCGGGTCGCCTTTCGGATTCGAAAGCACCGCGACGGCAGGCATCGTGTCGGCCAAGGGTCGCAGCCTTCCCAATGAAAACTACGTCCCGTTCATACAGACCGATGTGGCGATAAATCCTGGGAACTCCGGTGGACCGTTGTTCAATCTCGACGGCGAGGTCGTCGGCATAAACGCGCAGATCTACAGTCGAACCGGCGGCTTCATGGGGCTGTCGTTCGCGGTGCCCATAGATATCGCAACGGAAGTCGCGAGCCAGCTTCGTCAAAGCGGAAAGGTGTCCCGAGGTTGGCTGGGTGTGCTCATCCAGGACGTGACGCGAGAACTGGCGGAGTCTTTTGGGATGGCAAAACCGGTCGGCGCTCTGGTGTCCGAGATACTTCGCAACAGCCCCGCTGCGGACTCCAATCTCAAACCCGGCGACATCATATTGAGCTACAACGACCAGGAATTGTCGAGGATGGCGGACTTGCCTCCCCTGGTCGGCCTTACGCCCATTGGCGAGACCGTGAAGTTAAAGATATTGCGCGGCGGGAACTTGCAGACCGTAAAGGTCACCATCGGAGAGTTGCCGGAAGAGGAACAGGAAATCGCGCTTCGGGCCCGGGAGAAAAAGCAAGACGAGCAATTGATGGGTATGACCGTTAAAGACCTGACCCGCGAGCAGAAAAAGAGCACGGGTCTGGAAGAAGGCGTCTTTGTGGTTGAAGTGGAGTCGGGACCGGCAAGCCGTGCGGGCGTCCAGGCCGGCGATGTCATCGTCCAAATCCAGGACAAGCCGGTCAGGAACATTGAAGAGCTCAGGGAGATAATCGAAGGCTTGACGCCAGGTAAATCCGTTCCGATTCTGATTAGACGGCAAAATCATTCGCTGTTCCTCGCCTTGAAGAAAAACAGCGGCGCGGAGAATAGAAACTAGCCAGTTCTGCGAACGCTGAAACAATCCGCAGTATTTTCTTCTGCTTGCGACAAAGGTGCTCTCAGCGGCCTCTTCGCGTGCCGTGGTAACGGCAGTTGCTGACGATTGGCGCTACCGGCGATGAAACTCCATTATCGAGCGGATGATTATTCACGACTTGGAAAGAATCAGGAACTTCGCGATCATCGCGCATATTGATCACGGAAAGTCCACCCTCGCCGACCGATTTATTGAGCGATGCGGAGGACTGACTTCGCGTGAAATGGCGGATCAGGTGCTCGATTCCATGGAATTGGAGCGCGAGCGCGGTATCACCATTAAAGCGCAGAGCGTGACTTTGCAGTATCCGGCTAAGAACGGAGTCACCTACCAGTTGAACGTCATCGACACACCGGGCCACGTGGACTTTTCCTACGAGGTCTCCAGGTCTCTTGCTGCCTGCGAAGGAGCGTTGCTGGTGGTTGACGCGTCTCAGGGTGTAGAGGCCCAGACCGTGGCGAACTGCTACACAGCGGTCGATCTGGGCCTCGAAGTGATCCCGGTTCTGAACAAAATAGACATGCCCGTGGCCGAACCCGAGCGGGTGTTGGATGAAATTGAGAATATCATCGGTATTTCCGGCGAGCATGCCGTGTATTGCAGCGCCAAGACGGGACAGGGTGTTGACGACGTATTGGAGTCTATTGTTGCCAATTTACCGCCGCCCAGGGGCAATACCGGTGCTTCGCTCAAGGCGTTGATCTTGGATTCGTGGTTCGACAACTATCTCGGCACGGTATCGTTGATACGCGTCTTCGACGGTATCCTGAACGTAAAGGATAAAGTCAGAATGATGGCGGCCCAAAAAGACTATGTTGCGGAAGAGGTGGGTATTTTTACGCCGAAGCGAAAGCCGGCGCTCCGGCTCATGGCTGGGGAGGTCGGCTATCTGATAGCGGGCGTCAAGGACATTCGTTATGTCCGCGTGGGCGACACCGTAACAAGCGGTATATCTCCGGCCGAACATGCCTTGGACGGATTCCAGGAGATCAAGCCTCGAGTATTCGCCGGCTTGTATCCCGTGGATTCTCTGGATTATGGCGCCTTGCGCAACGCATTGGATCGTTTGAGTATCAACGACGCGTCTTTACGGTACGATCCAGAGACTTCGGAGGCGCTTGGCCTGGGATTCCGCTGCGGTTTTCTGGGGATGCTGCATATGGAGATCATTCAGGAGAGATTGGAACGGGAATACGATCTGGAACTCATCACGACCGCTCCTACAGTTGTGTACGAAGTTGAAACAACCAATGGAAGCGTGGTATTGGTGGATAATCCAAGTCAGTTGCCGGAGCCCTCGGAAATACGCAGTGTTAGGGAACCGATCATCGAGGCTCACATCTTGTTGCCGCAGGACTATGTGGGTCCGGCGATAACCCTGTGTATGGAAAAGCGCGGCGTACAAAGGAATATCCAATACCTTGGAAGTCAAGTGATGTTGACGTTCGATCTGCCGATGAACGAGATCGTATTGGATTTTTTTGACAAGCTCAAATCCGTGACTCGCGGGTACGCATCATTGGATTATGAATTCAAGATCTTTCGCGAGGCCGACATCTGTAAAGCTGATATCTTGATAAACGGGGAACGCGTAGATCCTTTATCTATGCTCGTCCACCGACAACAGGCCGAATACAGAGCGCGGGAGTTAGTCAAGCGGATGCGGACGTTGATACCCAGGCAAATGTTCGACGTTGCTATTCAGGCTGCCATTGGTTCCAGGATTATAGCGCGCGAGACGGTTAAGGCCTTGCGTAAGAATGTAACCGCCAAATGTTACGGAGGCGATATTACCCGCAAGAAAAAGCTGCTCGAAAAGCAGAAACAAGGGAAAAAAAGAATGAAACAGATCGGTGTCGTGGAAATCCCGCAGGAGGCGTTCCTGGCCGTATTGCGAGTTCAGGGGGATTAGAAGATGGATTTTGCTTTGGTCCTGTTCATTGCGTTGATAGTGACTGGCGGTATCTGGTTCATCGATCGCCTTTTTCGCAGGCAGCGCGTCATGGAAACCGTGGGATCGGCACCGCAGGAAGCGGTCGTTACGGAGAAAGAGCCCTGGATTGTGGAGTACGCCAAGGCTTTCTTTCCCGTCATTCTACTGGTATTTATTCTACGCTCCTTCATAGTCGAACCTTTCCGCATACCGTCAGGATCCATGTTACCGAGCCTGCATGTCGGTGATTTTATACTCGTCAACAAATTTAAGTACGGGATTCGACTTCCCATCATCAACGACAAGGTCATGGATGTGTCCTTGCCAGAGCGGGGAGACGTAATGGTGTTCAGATTTCCTCATGACGAAAGCATCAACTTCATAAAGCGCGTAGTGGGTCTCCCGGGAGATACGGTCGCGTATAAAAACAAGGAGCTTTTCATTAATGGCGCTCGCGTCGACAAAGATCGTATTGGGGAGTATCCGTTTGACGAGGCAGGACAGCGACACATCGTGGCGGATCGATATATCGAGACTTTGGGAGATTCCAGGCACGATATCCTGACAGATTCCAGAAAACGCACTACGAGCATGAGTTTTACCGTTCCCGAAAACCACTACTTTGTGATGGGAGATAACCGGGACTATAGTAACGATAGTAGGTTTTGGGGTTTCGTCCCCGAGGAGAACATCATCGGTCATGCGTTCCTGATCTGGTTCAGCTGGGACGTGTCATCTGGCGGCGGTGTTAATTGGGGACGAATTGGAAACAGTATCAGGTGAGGCCATTAATGAGAAAAAAGCAGTCAGGTTGGACTTTTTGGAGCGTATCCGCGATCGTCTTGATCGTCGTCGTCTTGGCGTTGCTGTTTATGCGGTTGTTTCCGCCTTACTTCGATAACTTGAAACTTCAGGACGCCCTCGATGAGCTCGCCAGCGATCCGCGTGTTGCGAATATGACTCGACGCCAGATCGTCAAAGAATTGGACAACAAACTCTATATCGATTACGCGCACGAGATCGTAGACCTAAACGAATCGTTGCTGGTAGACAAAAGTGATAAGAAGTTGGTTATTACCATAGATTATGAGGTAGTCGTACCGCTTGTTTATAATTTGAGCGCGCTGATAAACTTTGCCAACAGGGTCGATATCGACCGGCGCTAATGCGTGAGATTGAAGAACTACAGTCCAAGCTCAGTTATCGGTTTTCAGATACAAAAGTTCTAGAAAGGGCGCTTACTCACAGCAGCAAAGGTTCTGACAACTACGAGCGGCTGGAATTCCTGGGTGACAGCATTCTGGGATTCGTCGTCGCGGAATGGTTGTATCACCGTTTTCCGAGTTTGACCGAGGGACAATTGACGCGGATGCGGTCGACGATCGTGCGACGGGATACCCTGGTTAAAGTCGCGCGAGCCCTGGAACTCGGCCCAATCATCGTGTTAGGAGAAGGAGAACTCAAGAGCGGCGGAGCGGAGAGGGACTCCATACTCGCCGACACGGTCGAAGCAATCATTGGCGCCATGTATATAGACGGGGGTATGGACGCGTGTAAAGCGCTTGTATCGGACAAATTCCGCGAGCACCTCGAACTGCTGGACCCGGAAAGCGTCTACAAAGATGCAAAAAGCCGCCTCCAGGAGTATCTTCAACAACGCGGTTTGCACCTTCCCGTGTATTCCATCATGAGTATCAGTGGAGAACCGCATCTGCAGGTTTTCGAAGTGGAATGCAGAATACCGGATGTCGATGAGACCTTTACCGCAAGCGCAAAGAGCCGTCGTAGAGCGGAACAGTCTGCGGCGAAGAAGGCATATGAAACGCTCACTCGATAGCGGGTCGAATCTCAAGTTCGGCTATACCACGCTGATGGGAAGGCCAAATGTCGGTAAATCCACATTATTGAATCGGTTGGTCGGTAAAAAGATCAGCATAACGTCCCATCGTCCGCAGACGACTCGGCATCGTATTCTCGGCATTCGCACCACGGAGGATTCGCAGATCGTATTCATTGATACTCCGGGATTGGAAAACAAGCGCGCCAAAGCGCTGCACCGCGTTACAAACCGCAGCGCGATGGCCGGCATGGAGAACGTGGACGCCATAGTGATGCTAATTGACTGTCGCGGTTGGCAAAGGGAGGATAGCGATGTCCTTCAGACCTTGGTGAATAATCCGGTACCTGTGCTCTTGGCGATTAATAAGATCGATTGTCTGCGAAACAAGGATGCATTATTGCCGCTCATCGACAAGGCTCGCAAATTGTACGAGTTTGCAGAGATCGTTCCGATTTCGGCGAAAAACGGGTCAAACACAGACCGCTTGATTACGTCGTTGGAAAACAACCTGATGAATGGACCGGTCGGATTTCCCATGGAGCAGGTTACGGATCGGAACGAGCGCTTCATCTGCACCGAGTTTGTCAGAGAGCAATTATTTCGCCAATTGGGACAGGAACTTCCCTATGCGACGGCGGTAGAATTGCTAGAATTCGACGACGAAAACTCGATAATCCGTATTCAGAACCTGATATGGGTGGACAAACCGAGCCACAAGGCGATTGTGATAGGAAAACAGGGGCGCCAGTTGAAGCAGATCGGAACCCGTGCACGCATGGAAATGCAACGCTTCTTGGGAAAAAAGGTGCACCTAGAATTGCGAGTAAAAGTGCGGACCGGCTGGGCCGATAACCCGGCGGCGCTTGCCGAACTGGGTTACAACGAAGACCTGACTTGAGAGTACACCAACAGCCCGGCTTCGTACTGCATACCAGAGCATACCGCGAATCCAGCCTTCTGGTGGAAGCGTTTACCCGTGACTACGGTCGGTTATGTCTTCTGTCGAAGGGAGCGCGACGGCTCAAATCCGGAATGAGAGGCGTGCTGTATCCGTTTCAATCCCTGCTGTTGAGTTGGGCGGGGAAGGGCGAGCTGCCGATCCTGGCGGCGGCGGAGCCGGACCGAAGGTTCCTGGATCTCACCGGAGACGAAAGAATCTGTGCGTTTTATATCAACGAGTTATTAATGTATCTGCTTCATCGCTACGATTCGCACCCGGGCCTGTTTGATCGATATAGGCAAGTGCTGCACACATTGTCTGCGTCCTCCGATCGTGAATGGTTGCTGCGATTTTTCGAAAAACAGTTGCTGCGAGAGTTGGGCTACGCATTGATACTCGATCAAGATGCGCAGACCGGAGACGCCATCGATCCAAAAGCAAATTATCACTACGTTCCGGAATTGGGGGCAATCAAAGACGACGGAAAGGTATACGACGGTATAGTCATTAAGGGAGCCGCGCTCATCGCCCTGGAGCGCGAAGAGCCGGCCGATGAAGAAGTCAAACAAGAATGCAAGCGATTGATGCGAATCATGCTCGGGCGCCATCTGGGCCAGCGTGTGCTGCACAGCCGGCGTTGGTTTAATGCCCGACTTGGAAACACGGAAATGTACAGCTGCCCGACCGTGTGATGACCGATAAAAATCTTAAAAGACTTGGCGTTAATATCGATCACGTTGCCACTTTGCGTATGGCCAGAGGTACGCGGTATCCGGACCCGGTGCATGCCGCATTCGTGGCCGAAGACGCCGGCGCCGACTACATTACCGTACATTTGCGCGAAGATCGTCGCCATATTCAGGATCATGATGTGGAGCGGTTGATTTCCCTTATTACGGCACCGCTGAATTTGGAAATGGCCGCTACGCCGGAAATGCTCAGCATCGCCTCCAGGATCATGCCGGATGAGAGTTGTCTGGTGCCGGAAAAACGGGAGGAGTTGACGACGGAAGGTGGACTTAATGTCATCGATAAGTTGGATTTTCTCGGAGAATTCTGCGCGACATTGAAGGGCTCGGGCGTCAAAGTATCGTTGTTCATCGATCCGGATATCGAACAGATAGAGGCCGCGTTGAAAGTCGGGGCGGAAGTGGTGGAATTGCACACGGGTTGTTATGCCAACGCTACGACCGCCTCGGTGCGTAATGAAGAGTTGCTGCGTCTGCAACGAGCGGCTTCTTCCGGGAGTGCACTGGGGTTACAAGTCAACGCGGGACACGGATTGCATTACCATAATGTTCAGCCGGTCGCCGCCATTGCGGAGATCGATACGTTACACATCGGGCACGCGATCGTAGCACGCGCGGTTACGCACGGCCTTGACCTCGCAGTACGGGAAATGAAGCGACTGATTCGTGAAGGAAGCTGAACCGGACATTATTCGGCAGGTACGATCGTAAGGCACTCCGGGGACAATAGCGGGGGCGGACCGACAGTGCCCGTATGCCGATGGAAAGCGCGTAAAAAAGAACCGGCCCTAGGCCGGTTCTGCGAACAACAATTTCGGGCGTGGCGACGCTAGAACTGAAACACGCCTCCCAGGCTGATGAATTGCAGGTCGTTGTCGCCGCTGTCCCCGGTCCACTCGAGTTCGATCTTTCCCCATTCCCCCAGCTTGACGCCCAAACCGGCACCGCCGGCGAGGCTGGCGTCGTCGTCACTGGCGCGAGACGACCCGAATTTGCTGGTGACGTCCGAATGTTGTCCTCCTAATCGTCCCTTAAAATACACGGTCCCCGGCGTGCGGTAGGCGAAATAGAGACCGTAAGTCTCGACGTCCCAGCGACCGGGAACGCCAAGGGTGGTGGCGCCACCGATATCGCCATCGTCAAAAGAGTTGGTGCCTTCGAACTCGACCGACGCGGTTCCGTCGAAGGCGATGGCGCGGGAAAACTCGTAGCCCAGCAAAACGCCGCCCGAATTGGCGTCATCGAAGTCGTCGTTCCCGTTCTTGACCGTACCACCCTTGACGCCGACCAACCATTTGCCTGTTGCCCGTTGTCCGAACCACGTCGCCTCCTCGGCGCTGAAAGTGGGGCTGACTACGGCAAAACCAAGAAGAAGGGTGAACAGGTAGCGGATTTTTTTGGACATTGTTCGAGCTCCAGTGGCTGAGGCCAAGATTTGATATTTACTCCAGTATAGTCAGCAAGGTAGCAGTAAATTCTCGCGCGTTCAATGAAACCGATTCCATTCTCCATCGATACCTTACAAATATTATATATCTACATGTTATTTATATGTTTATTGCCGTAGAAATCGCCACCCACGCACACCAACTCGGGCTTGAGCCCGGATCCAACCCCGGATCCACGCCGGCCTCGCGCGTAGCGTGCAGAAATCAAAGTGCGTACTTGCTCTTATAGCGCTCCAGGATCTTAATGTAGTTGGCGCGTTCGAAGGCGGTGGGGTCGGCAACGTGGCGCTGACTCATGGAGCCTTTCATCTGTGACACCGAGCTGTATTCGTTTTTCTCCATCCACTCCATGAGTTGCGATCGTAAGGTGCTCAGGAAGGTGATGCCGTTCTTCAACAATGCCGAGGTGGTCATCACGGCGTCGGCGCCGGCCATGAGGTATTTTATGATCTCGACGTGGCTGTATACGCCGGTTGTGGCGGCAAGGGAGGCTTTGATTCTACCGTACAGGAGCGCGATCCAAAGCAGACGCATCCGTATCTGACTCGGTCTGCTGAGATGCAGGCTATGCACGATTTCGCGCTTGTCTATGTCGAAATCGGGTTGCCAGAATCGGTTGAATAAGACGAGGGCGTCGGCGCCGGCATCGTCGAGTTGCTTCGCCAGGTGCCCAAACGAACTGAAGTAGGCGCTTAACTTGAATGCGACCGGTACGGTTACGGACGCCTTCACGTGCCTGGCGATCTCCAGGTAACGCCCCTCTACTTCTGCCCCCGGGATGGTGATGTCCGCGGGAATGTAGTAAATATTGAGTTCTAGGCCGCTGGCACCGGCTTCCTGTATATATTTGGCATAATCGATCCAACCTTCGTTGGTGATGCCGTTGAGACTCGCAATTATCGGAATATCCACGGCTTCCGAGGCGCGTCGCACGATATCAAGATAGCGTTCCGGTCCTGCGTGGTATTCCTCCACCTTAGGGAAATAATTCAACGCCTCGGCAAAGCTGTTTGATCCATGAGACATAAAGTGCTCCATAGCGGCTTCTTCGTGCTTCAGTTGTTCCTCGAACAATGAAAACATGACTACCGCGGAAGCGCCGGCATCCTCCATTTTCTTGATGTTGCTGACCTCTTCTGAGAGGGGAGACGCCGACGCAACGATAGGATGCTTCAGCTTCAAACCCATGTACGTGGTCTGTAGATCCATATTCATATCCTCCGGGGTTTCTCGGATGATTTCGCCGTGTTTCGTCCGCCCGCGTGCCTGTTGTTTTCGTCAAGATCAGCTGGACTTGGAAAAATGATATTGTGGGTCACCACGGGTCGCCATCTCTTCATAGACACTCCATTTCAGATTCACATTTTCTTGCGCCATTTGCATGAGTTTGTGCGCGTGATTCGGATTGGCGCGCCGCAGCATATCGTAGCGTAACTCTTTGTACGCAAATTCTTTCAGCGGTATGGAAGGCCGAGGAGAATCGAGCATAAACGGGTTCCTGTCATGGTGACGCAGATCCGGGTTATATCTCATGAGCGGCCAGTATCCGCACTCGACCGCCAGCTTCTGCTGCCGGAGTCCGTGCTCCATGTTGATGCCGTGTGCGATGCAGGGACTGTACGCCAGAATGAGCGAAGGACCTTTATAGGTCTCTGCTTCGCGGAACGCGAGCAAAGTCTGCTGCGGATTGGCGCCGAGGGCCACGCGCGCGACGTAGACATGGCCGTAGGAGATGGCTTGCAGCGCCAGGTCCTTCTTGCCCACCGGTTTGCCGCCGACGGCGAATTTTGCCACCGCCGCCAACGGCGTCGCTTTGGACATCTGACCACCGGTGTTCGAGTAGACTTCCGTATCGAGCACGAGCACGTTCACGTCCCGCCCCATGGACAAGACGTGATCGAGCCCCGCCGCACCTATGTCATAGGCCCAGCCGTCGCCGCCCACCAGCCAGATGCTGCGACGTACCAGGTGATCCGCCAGCGACAGAAGCTGTTTGGCGGATTGGTCGTTCAGGAGGTCTGCCAGCTTCTGCTTCAGATCGGCTACGCGCACGCGTTGTGCGCGTATTTCCGATTCTTCGTTCTGCGGTGCGGACAAGATCTCCTCCACCAATTCGGCGCCCAGGATGGGTTCGAGCTGCCGCAGATACTGACCCGCGACGTCTCGATGTTTGGCGGCGGTCAGTTGGAAACCAAGACCGAACTCCGCGTTGTCTTCAAACAATGAGTTGGACCATACCGGCCCGCGCCCTTCCTGATTGACTGCCCAGGGAGTCGTCGGAAGATTGCCGCCGTAGATCGACGAGCACCCCGTCGCGTTCGCGATCAACGTGCGATCGCCGAACAACTGCGAAAGCAGCTTGAGATAGGGAGTCTCCCCGCAGCCGGCACAGGCACCGGAAAACTCGAACAGGGGCTGCAGATACTGCACGCCGCGTACGGTGCTGAAATCGATGCGTCCCCGATCGTTGTCCGGAATCTTCTCGAAGAACGCAACGTTTTGCCTTTCGTTCTCGAGAACGGGATCTTTTGGACGCATGTTTATGGCTCTGACACCGCTTTTTTCCTTGCTCTTGGCGGGACAGGCCTCCACGCACAGCACGCAACCCGTGCAGTCTTCCAGATACACCTGCAAGGTGTAGTAGACGTCGGGAAATCCTCGGCCGCTGAGGGGCGCGGACTTGAACGATGCCGGTGCCGAGGTAAGCGTGGACTTGTGGTAGAACTTGGAACGAATCACGCTGTGCGGACACACCAATCCGCAGTTCCCGCACTGAATGCAGATGTCGGGCTCCCATACGGGCACGAAAGCGGAAATATTCCGTTTTTCCCAAGCGGCGGTGCCGCTTGGATAGGTGCCGTCGTTCGGCATAGCGCTCACGGAGAGCTGGTCTCCGCGCCCGTCAATCATCAATGCGGTGACCTCGCGCACGAATTTCGGTGCTTCGGCGGGAACGACCTCGCGCATAGCTACGGTACCGGTGGGCGTGTCGGGCACATCGACGCGATGCAGATTCGCCAGGGTCTGATCGACGGCCAGAAAATTTTTCGCGATGATCTCCTCGCCTTTGCTGGCGTATGTCTTCCGGATCGCCTGCTTGATTCTGGCAATTGCTTCATCCCTCGGCAATACGTCTGAAATGGCGAAAAAGCAGGTCTGCATGATGGTATTGATGCGGGTGCCCATGCCCGTATGTCGCGCGACCTTATAGGCATCGATAACGTAAAGTTGGACCTTTTTGTCGATGATGCTCTGCTGCAGATGCGTCGGAAGTTGATCCCAAACGGAGTCGGGTCCGTAGGGGCTGTTCAAGAGAAACGTGGCGCCGATCGCGGCCCGCGCAAGAACGTCCGCAGAGTACACGAAATAGAACTGATGGCAGCCGATGAAATTGGCGGACTGAACCAGGTACGTCGATCTGATCGGATTCGGACCAAAGCGCAGATGGGAAACCGTTTGCGAACCGGATTTTTTAGAATCGTAAACAAAATAACCTTGGGCATGGAAACGGGTATCTTCTCCTATTATCTTGATGCTGTTCTTGTTGGCGCCTACCGTTCCATCCGCACCGAGACCGAAGAACATCGCCCGCACGGTGTCCTCCGCCTCGATGATAAAATCGGGATCGTAATCCAGGCTGGTGTGTTCCAGGTCATCGACGATACCGATGGTGAAATGGTTTTTCGGTTCGCTTTTGGACAACTCGTCGTAAACCCCTTTTACCATGGCGGGGGTGAACTCCTTGGAGGACAGGCCGTAACGTCCCCCGATTACCCGCGGCGGATTCGCCAGGGGTGAGGAGCCGTTTTGAGATGCCTCGGTCAGCACGGTCACGACGTCCATGTACAGCGGCTCGCCGGCCGCGGCGGGATCTTTTGTCCGGTCCAATACGGCGACGGACTTCGTCGTCGTCGGTATCACCTCGAGCAACTTCGAGGCCGAAAGCGGTCTGTACAAACGCACCTGTACAAGTCCGATCTTTTCTCCCCGCGGTTGCAGGTAGTCGATGGTTTCCCGTACGGTTTCCGCCCCCGATCCCATGATGACGAGGATTTTTTCGGCCTCGGGATGTCCGTGGTACTCATAGAGGCGGTACCGACGGCCCGTGAGCGAAGCAAACATGTCCATTTTTGCCTGGACGATTTCGGGCGTCAGTCGATAGAACGGATTCACCGTCTCCCGCGCTTGAAAGTACACGTCCGGATTCTGGGCGGTGCCGCGGATACAAGGTCTGTCCGGATTGAGTCCGCGGGCCCGGTGCGCAAGCACCAGTTCCTCGTCTATCATGGTTCTGATCTGATCGTCGGAAATCAGCGCGATCTTGTTGACTTCGTGTGAAGTTCGAAAACCGTCGAAAAAATGTACGAAGGGCACGCGGCATTCCAGTGTTGCCGCCTGGGCTACGAGCGCGAGATCATGGGCTTCCTGAACGGAGCTGGAAGCGAGCATGGCGAACCCGGTTGGCCGCACGGTCATGACGTCGGAATGATCGCCGAAAATGGACAACGCCTGGGCGGCCAGGGAACGCGCCGCGACGTGGAACACCGTCGGCGTCAGCTCGCCCGCAATTTTGTACATATTGGGTATCATTAGGAGAAGACCCTGCGACGCCGTGAACGTGGTACTCAGGGCGCCGGTCTGCAACGACCCGTGGACAGCTCCGGCGGCACCGCCTTCGCTCTGCATCTCCACCACTACGGGAACGTTATTCCAGATGTTGGTTCTACCCTCGGTGGCCCACTGATCGGCCAATTCGCCCATGGTAGAGGAGGGGGTGATGGGATAGATCGCACAGATCTCATTGATCTTGTAGGCGACATACGCCACGGCCTCGTTACCATCGAGGGTCTCTCGTTTCGTCGTCATATTCTCAGTCTCGATAAGCCGCTGCAGCATTGGTCTCGTATTGCGCCAATACCGGCATGTGTCCAATTCAAGCGGGTTCGGGAATCATATCAATGGCGTGGCACGGGCATTGCTCAAAACAGATCGCACATCCGGTGCAGAGCGCGTAATCAAACCGGTAACGTTTTCCCGGACCTAGCTTGATGACGGCGTCTTCCGGGCACGCTCCGTAACAACCGTCGCATTCGAAGCAATTGCCGCAGGAGAGGCACCGCCGCGCCTCGTAGACGGCTTCTTTCTCGCGCAGCCCGCGGACCACTTCGTCGAAGCTGCTGATGCGGCGTTTGACGTCGATGTGCTTCTGCGGCCTTTGTGCGGCGTCTGTGAAATACCAGACGTGCAGTTTGTCGAAGCTCGCGAGGTCGTGTTTCGCCGGCGATTCGTAGACGCCACCGGAAAGATAGGCGTGAATGTGCCGCGCCGCCTTTTTACCGTGCCCCACTGCGACCGTCACCGTTCTTTCCGAGGGCACCATGTCCCCGCCGGCGAAGAGGCCCGGATATCCGGTCATCAAATTGTCGTCGACAATCGCCGTACCGTCCGGGTTGAACTCGAGGCCGGGTACGCCGCGTAAGAAGGACGCGTCCACGTCTTGTCCCAGGGCCATGATGAGGGAGTCCGCCTCCAGGGTCTCGAATTCTCCCGTGGGCTGCGGGCGTCCATTGTCGTCGATCTCCATGATTTCCACGGTGAACCTGCTTTGATCTATCTCCTTGATAGTGCGCAGCCAGTGAATTCTTACCCCTTCCTCCAACGCATCGTCGGCTTCCGAATCGTGCGCAGGCATGTGTGCGCGGTCGCGCCGATAGATAATCAAGGCTTCGTCGATACCCAGCCGTTTGGCTACCCGAGCCGCGTCCATTGCCGTGTTGCCGCCGCCGTAGATGGCCACTCGGCGACCCAGCTTGGGTTGAATGCCCGCTTCCACATCGCGCAGGAATTTGACTGCGTCGAGCATCTTACCGGCATCGCGCGCAGGGATATCGGTACGTTTGCTCAGGTGCGCGCCGATAGCCATGAAAACGGCGTCGAAGTTACCGGCTTTTTTTTCGGCCAGCAGGTCTTCCACCTTGTGTTCCGTGACGATTTTCACTCCCATGGCCTCGATGCGTCGAACCTCGGCGTCCAGTACGTCTCTCGGCAGGCGGTATTTCGGTATGCCGAAATGCATCATCCCGCCGGCGAGCGGTCCCGCCTCGTGTATGTCCACGGCATGTCCCAGTCGGGCGAGATGATAAGCTGCGGACAGACCGCTGGGGCCGGCGCCCACGATCAACACGCGTTTGCCCGTGGGCTCGCCGATTTCCCCGGGCTGCCAGTTTTTCTGCAGCGCCTTATCGCCGAGAAAACGCTCCACCGCATGGATACTCACAGTGGCGTCCAGGCGCGACCGGTTGCAGCTGTCCTCGCACGGGTGATAGCAAACACGGCCGTGAACCGCGGGCATCGGGTTGTCCAGCATCAACAGCTGCCACGCCTGCTCGAACTGACCCTGCTGCGCCAGGGCCAGCCAGCCTTGGATGTTTTCCCCTGCCGGACATGCTTGATTACAGGGAGGGAGAAGATCGACGTAAGTGGGACGCCGGATGCGCCGCGGACCCGAGAATTGACCGTGTTGCAGGTCGGGAGGGCGGGTCATGTCGTGCCGCTTTTCATTCATCAGTCTGCTCCGATTGTTATCATCGTACTCCAACGCCGGGGCACGTTTTGTTGACGCCAGTCAATTATTTCTCCTGAGCGTGGTGCTTTAACGACTGCCGAGAACACGCATTTCCTGCGACCAGACCACGGGATTAGACCCTGCTCGCCGTATTCGATGTAGACAACGCAGGCGACTAGTCCAACATCTGCCATAATAGAGTGCATAGCCGGATTCCGCCACGGCGAGGGTAGAAAACGTAAAATTGCAGTGCGCGGGCGCCGTACATGATGACGGGGCGTGCGGCAGTGTTTCCGCGCTCGCGGGAATCGACGGTGGTACGTCGCGTCGGCTATCGATGCGCGCTATGCCTTGATAAAAAATGAGCGAGAGATCTGTCGACACCGAGACCACAGACAACCCAAACCATCCGCGTTATTTTCTAATCTATCTCATGATTACGGCAGTAATTGCCGGCGCCATGGTGATGGTGATCGAGGTGTTGGGATCACGCGTGATCGGACCATTTTTCGGTGTGAGTCTGTTCGTCTGGACGTCCCTGATCACGGTGACGCTCATGGCACTGGCGGGTGGTTACGCCGTCGGTGGCATGATGGCCGATCGTAACGGTCGACCGGATCGGCTCTATTTCATCATTTTGTTGGCCGGTGGTCTCGCGTTGTGCGTACCGCTACTGAAGAATCCAGTCCTGCAGGCCACGGTGCCGCTGGGTCTGCGCGGCGGAACGTTTTTCAGCACTCTGCTGCTGTTCGGGCCGTCGTTGTTCCTGCTCGGTTGCGTCTCGCCGTTTCTGGTCAAGATTGCCGCACGCGAAATCCGCTCCATAGGCAAGACCGTGGGTGGTTTGTACGCATTGTCCACCTTGGGCAGCGTAGCCGGAACCTTGCTCACCGGTTTCTTTCTCATTGGATATCTGGGTGTCAACCGGATTTTCCAGGTCGTTGGCGCTCTGTTGATAGTCCTTGCTGTCGGTTATTTTTTGTTCTTCCGTCGTAAATGGCTGGCCCTGGCGGCGATGGCGTTTCCGCTGTTGCTGCCGTTGCCTGAGAATCTCAACACCAAACTCATGGATAACGGTACGCGTTATACGGTCATCGAGGCCGCAGACAGCTTCTATGGGAATCTGAAGGTGATCGACTATACCTATCGGCACCTGCATACGCGTGAACTCGTCATTGACGGATTGATTCAAGGCGGGTTGGATATGCGCAGCGACTTGTCGATATACGCGTACTCTTATCTCATGCAACTGGTTCCGTACGCCCTCAATCCCGAAGGTAAGCGCGGGGTGGCGCTCGGGCTGGGCCCAGGCATTGTACCGCGCTGGTACGAGCAGCGGGGCGTGGCCTTCGATGTTGTTGAAATCGACCCCAAAGTCGTAGACCTGGCGAAGCGGTATTTTGCATTCATCAACTCGGGCACGGTAGAGATCACCGATGCCCGGCGCTTCATCGATACCAATGACAGCGCTTACGATTATGTGATCCTGGACATTTTCAACGGCGATACCACGCCTGCGCACGTCCTCAGCCTGGAGGCCCTGGAGCGGATGGCGAAGATCATGAATGCAAACGGCGTATTGGCAATTAACCTGAGCGGCAGCGTGCGCGATAAAACGTACATTACGGCCTCCGTGTTCCGCACGCTGAAAAATGTGTATGACAACGTCGTCGTCTATCCTACTTTCGATACCAAAACCGGTCCCGGTTTCGGAAACCTGATCGTGGTGGCGTACAACGGCGAGCCCCGCACTCTCGATACGAACATACTGAGTCAATATCAAATTCATCCGTTTGCGCGTGAAATTGTTGAAAGGGCTCTGCGACAGCCCCTCTCCGAGATTACACACGCGAACGCGATCGTTTTGACCGACGACTACAGTCCGATCGATTTTTTCGACGCCTGGTTGAGGGAATCGGTGAGGAGAACGATCATCGAGACCACGGATTGGGACGCGCTGATCAATTAACGCGAGTTCTGTGTAAAGCCACGGCCGGGCGGCTGCGGCGCAGCGACGTTTCGAAAACAAACGCGTGCGGTCCTTCAATGACCGACCGCACGCGTTTTCCGTTGTAAATGGCGAACTTGGATTAAGGCCTCACATACGTCCAGCCCTGTTCCTGCAACTCCATGATGCGGAGTACACCCGCGGGGACCACTTTAACGCCGTCGACCAGGGTCACGTCTTTGCCGGTCTTCTTGGAAACGTTCTTCATGGTGTTGCCGCAGGCGCTGAAAGTTATGTTTTCATACAAGGCCAGATCCGGCACCCTCTTGGATGCGGGGCTCTTGGGCGTCAACATGCTCAGGCCGGGACCGTAGGCGACGATCTCGATCTGCACATCGTCTCCGAGCGCTTTCTGCAGGTTTACCGCATTGTTTAGGGCGATGTTTTGGGTTCGCACATCGTCGGTGCTTACTTGAATTACGAGCTTGTGTTTGGCATCCGCAAACGCGTTGCCTTGCAATCCGATCATCGCCAGCAGCAGGACCAAGGCCAGGCTCGTGGTGGATCTGAGTGGTTGCATCAATATTCTCTCCTCGGATTTAGGGGTAATGGGTATTGAAACGAACGGCTCATCGGATAAACACCGCGAGCGTCGTCCGGAGCTCGCCGGTTATGACGTCATCCAGGTCAAATTTATTCCATAGGAAACACGAATATCTCGATCGGAGTTGTTCCAACACCGTGAATCCGTTAGATCGGTATGTATTTCCACCCGGCTTCCTGCAGGCGAAGGACTTCGAACACGCCCGAATTGACTGTGCTTACCTGGGGAAGCAGATCTACGCTCAGGCCGCGTTCACGTTGGAGTCGTTTTTGCGTCTGCGAACATCCGGCAAACACGAGATTATTGTATTTTTCGCTGAGAATGCGGATTCTGTCTTTGAATGGCGATGCTTTTGCGCTCAGCAGGAACAGACCGTCGCCGTTCGCGACGATGCGGACGGAATTGTTCGAACGTTTGTCGTCCTCAGCCGCGACTAACGCCTCGGCCTCGTCCAGAATCTGTGCGAATGCAGCGGCGTCGTTTCGACTGACGTGAAACACGACCTTTACTTTCGAGTCGAAGGTTTGATATGCGCGGGCAACCGTTCTAGGCGGATTGTCTGACTGGGAGAACGAGTGCGCATACCAGCCCAGCAATGCGCCCACTCCCAACGACATAATGCCCGCGGCCATCGCCGTCCGGGGAAGCAAGCCGGGCGGGCGTTGGTATTTTCGTGGAGCCGGGACCTGACGATACGCGGCGCGCAGAAGTTCCTTATTGGCACGCAGTTCGCAGACACGATCGCGAAGGTCGGGATCTTTAGACATCGCCAAGTAGACGTGCATCATGTCGTTGTCGGCCAGTTCCTGGTCGATGAACGCGTTGAGCATTTCCTCGGTAATGTGCTCCATCTCGGTCACTTTATTCTCCTTAGACGCGCATTGCTGTCGTTGCCGCGAACGTCGACGTGCTGAGTCGCGAGCAACTTACGCAATCGCGCGCGAGCCCGCGACAAGCGGCTCATTACGGTGCCGACGGGTATTTCCAAGATCGATGCGGTCTCCATATAGGAAAAACCTTCGATGTCCACGAGGGTTAACGTCTGGCGATGCGTTTCGGGCAGTGCTTCGACCGAATCGCGAACCTTCTGGATCAGCTGCTGCTCGCTGCTCCGCGTCTCGGGCGTACGCTCGTCGACGAGATCGTAGTTATCGACGTTTTCGGTGCTGACTTGATTGCGAAAATGGTCGCGCCGACAGTTACTCATGATTCGAAATAACCAGGCGTCGAGCGACTCGAGCTCGCGCAGCTGACGCGCGGCCTGCAGCGCCTTGACCAGCGTGTCCTGGGTAAGATCCTCGGCCAGAGATCGGTTGTGGGTCCAGGCAAACGCCACACGGTACAACCGCGGCCGCATGCCTTCGAGCCTTTTGCGAATCTCTTTTTGCCGGCGACTGTGAAGCAGCGTCATCCACCTTTCCCGATTTACTTGGATTTTAGGACGCCTTATCGAGCGTTTTATTCCGCCCGCCGCTGCAACGCATGCGATCCGCGCGAATCAGCGAATCACCGGAATCAGCGGGAATCAGCGGGGTACTCAGCGAGGTCGGACCAAGTTAAGCCTTTGATAAAGCAACGAAATATTATTTTTTTCCCTTTAATTCACGCTTAGAAGCGCCATCTGGGTGGGAAAACGCGCTTAGTAACCACGCAAGCAACTTCGTCGAGGGCGAGGCGCATGCATGCACTAAACCGCATCGTCGTACACGCCTGGCGCGCGTCGAACGGATTTACGGTTATTTTTCGGCTAAAAATCGCCGTCTAAGAACACAAAATCGTGAAATGACGAAATAATATATATGTAAAACAATAGGTTAGTGGAATTCGACTTGGTCCGACCCCATTGCAGCATTGCAGAACGTCAGTCGTCCAATCCCCATTGTCTGTATTCGATCGGGCCCAAGATGTTATTGCGGTTGCGATCGACGCGGTCGAATTCCCGCAAACGCAATTCCAGCAGCTCTTCCTGCGACAATTTTCCGTCCCTGTTTAGGTCTGCCTCGTTAAACGTATTCTCGAGGGGTTTGCCGAACTCGTCCAGGGAGAGAGCGCCATCCCGATTCAAGTCCTTGCTCTCGAAACGGTCGATGATAATGCGGCCGAATTCGTCGCGGTCGACGCCCGAGTCCTTGTTGAGGTCGACGGCGGTAAAATCCGGAACAATGGGCGGCGTGACCGTCGACGACTGCGCCCAGGCGACGGAAACGGTCGAGGCACTCACCGCACAAGCGAGCAGGAAGGTGCATTTCGAGTAGCTCATGATTCAAGTTCTTACGTTGCTGTGGATGGGCGCGATCATAACATCGCCGATCCCGAATCGTTTGGAATTTTTCCTCCGATTAAGCGGTCTGCGACACGTCTCGATAGCGCGTCTTCACCAACACTTCGGAGTGCAGGGTTCTATGCACCGGACACTTATCGGCGATCTCCAGCAACCGCGCGCGCTGTTCCGGTTCAAACCTACCTTCAAGATGAATTGTCCGATCGATGCGATCGATCTTCCCGGTCTTGGTGTCGCAGCTCTCGCAATCGCTGGCGTGGATCTTCTGGTGCGACAATTCGACTTCGACGTGATCGAGCGCCAGCTTCTTATGCTCCGCGTACATGCGCAGGGTCATGGAGGTGCAGGCACCGAGCGCCGCGAGCAGAAGATCGTATGGCGAAGGTCCTGTATCGTCCCCGCCGTAGGTCTCCGGTTCGTCCGCGCGCAGCCGATGGGGGCCGAGTTCGACATTCTGCGCGTACCGGCCCTGTACGGCTTCTGAAACCTTTACCGTCCGCGGACGGTTATCCGGCACCGCCTTCTCATCGGAGGTGGGGAGATAGCGATCCACCCATGCGCTGACCATGGACGCTACGTATTCTGCGTCCTGTTTGCGTCTCAGCATGTGATCCGCACCGTCCAGCGAAATAAAGCTCTTCGGGTGCAGCGCCGCCTGATAGATCGTCCGCGCGTGATCGATATCGACGACCTCGTCCTGTGGGCTGTGCAGGATCAACAGGGCCTTGCGCATGATGCGGATCTTTTCCGACAATCGTTGCTCAGCAATATCGTCGAGGAACTGTTTGCGCACTAAAAACTCTCGTCCACCCAAGCTGACTGTCTGCGCACCCAGGGCGGCTATCTCTTCGACCTGTCCGGAAAACAGATGACGCACGTGCGCGGGGTCACTTGGAGCGCCGATGGTGACGACAGCGAGCGCTTCCACCGCCTCGGCGGCGGCACTCAGTACCGCAGCGCCGCCCAGACTGTGCCCGATCAGAATGCCTGGGGCCGCCGCGTTCTGTCGCAGATACTCAACGGCCTTCAGCAGATCCTGAACGTTGGAGCTGAAATTGGTGTTGGCGAATTCCCCTTCGCTGCCGCCGAGGCCGGTGAAATCGAAACGCAGCACCGCTATGCCCCGCTCCGCGAGAGCGCGACTGATGCGGGAAGCGGCCACCGTTTCTTTGGAACAGGTGAAGCAGTGTGCAAACAGTGCGTAGGCCCTCGGGCGGCCGCGTGGTTGGTCGAGACGGGCATCCAAGATTCCATCCGTTCCGGCAAAACTGATACGTTCGGTGGGCATAGGCGTATCCTTCGGGTTTTAACGGGATATCAGGTATTCCAAATCACCGTCGTTGCGTAGCGCCGGCCATTGCGGCCTTCGAATTTCGCTATTGTATTGGTCGATACAAATCATCCAACGTCTCAATCGCCGGACAGCAACGGTGGCTGCAGGCAGGCGCCGGCGCGGCGCAGAGATCAACGAGCCGCGGACACCGAAAATTTACAGAATATCCGCTAAACATCGGTGGGTCACGAAACGATTGATCGTGTACCAAACCCCATACGTGCGCGCGTAGAGATTCAATAGCATACACCGGTGACGCGTTGATCCAGGAATTGACAATTTATAACATAAAGACCGAACCGCCCCACAAAAATCGTTGACTTGATATTCGTAGTTCGACAACCCATGTTTTATATACAAAAATGAAATTATAATTGATGCGATATTGCGGGTCGAAAACGGCGACACGCGTGGATCGAAAGAGATAATGCGATGAACAAAGCGGTTCTCATACTCCTGGTTGTCTCCGTCGCTGCAGGCGGCTTCGCCCTGGCTCAGCGCGCGGACACCGATCCCACGGCTGCCGTCAGCGAAGCGAGACTGCAGTCATTGGAGAAGTTGATCGAGACTTCGGTAGCCGCTCGGCAGATCGAGGAGAGCGGAAATCCGCAGGCTCAGTCGAAACGTGAGGAAGCCAAGGACCTTTATCGACAGACCGTGGAGGCGATAAAGGCGGGAGATCACAAGGCCGGTCACGATCTGCTGAACAAAGCGATCCGCACCATGTTCGAGGCCACCCGTCTGGCGGGCAACAAGAAGGCGGCGCTTGAAAAGCGCGAGCGTGAATACGCAAATCGTCTGGAAAGTCTTAACGCGTTGCTCGACACCCACGACCGTATCAGCCAGGAAAAGGGGGCGCAGGCGGGAAACAGCGAGTTGCGGATCCTGGTTACCGCCAAAATCGCGGAATCGGAAACCTTACGCAAGGCCGGGAATACCGCAGACGCGCGCGAAGTCCTCGATGAGGCCTATGCCGCCGCTTCCGTGGGCATAGAACAGCTGCGCGGCGGCGAAACTCTGGTGCGTGAGTTGCACTTCGAAACCAAGGAAGACGAATACAACTACGAGGTGGGCCGTAACGATACCCATCGAATGCTGGTCGACTTGCTCGTCAAAGAAAAGATGAAGGACAAACCGGGTGCATTGAAAATGGTAGACATGTTCATGGGTAAGGCGGCCGATACCCGCAACCTCGCCGAGCAGCAGGCGGCCGGCGGAGATTTCGATAGTGCCGTCGAGACGATGGAGCTTGCGACCAAGGAGATCCTGCGCGCCATACGCAGTGCCGGTATCTACATCCCCGAATAAAGGTGGGATCAGTCCCGCCAGTTGGCTTGGTCGGGACGAATCGGTCACCCGTCTCGAACGATCCCGGTGCTCGCCCGCATCAACCAGCCGGAACCGCGTAGATGCGGTAACTCACGGAAAGCGCGTCCTCGACCAGCAGGGCGCCCCCCAGGGCGGCAAACGGTCGTATACCGAAGTCGCTTTGCTTGAAATCCAGCGTTCCACTCGCGGTTATCGCCTCCGGAAGTACCTCGATCCGAGTCGGTATCCGATAGCTCCGTGTGGTTCCGCGGATAGCCAATTTTAGTGTCACAACCACGTCCGGCGGCGTACCCGTCACGGTCGCGACGTGCATCACGACAAACGGGTGACGTGCGGCATCGAGCACCCGTTCGCCGAGCATATTGTCCCGCGTGCGCCGTACCGACTCCTGGGGGATGTGCGACTTGAAGTCGGAGCCCGCGGCGGCGCGATCGCCGGGTTCGTCGACCACGAGCCCCGCTACGGGAAGATACAGATCGCCCCGCGACGCGGCGGTCGAAGCGTCCGCCCAAAACAAAAATCCGTTGACGCCGCGGCTGCTGACCGTGTGGTTGTGACCCAGGCTCGCCAGGCGTCCACCGCGGTAGGCGCGTACAGTCACGACGGACTCAGCCGGTTGCACTCTAAATACCCGTCCGCCGGGGCCGTAGCCGGCCTGGTATCGTTGTAACGGGAACCCATTCGGCATGGACGCAGGCCGAACCAAGGGCGGTGCCTCGGGTGGCTGCACGCAAGCGCCGAGCACGCACAAGAGTACGCCCGCCGCGAGACATCGCGATCTCGCGTTCGCCCCGGCACTGCGGCCTTTGTTGTTGCGCCCCCAAATCCTTCCAAGGACCCCGGACGACGGCCTGGAGGGGGCGGCCTTGGCGTCGTCAGCCGGATTCGCCGCCGTCGTCATTGAATTTCTTGTCCAGCATCTCTCGCGCCGCACTGCGGCCGAGATCGATGAGTTCCCGCGCCCGATAGAACTCGAACGAACGAGCGGCATCACGCGAGATGGTGATGGTAATGTCCGGCGTGTACGCCGCTAATTTCATTCTCGCGATGGTATTCTGCATGGTATCGAGCGACATCCAGATGACGTCCAGGAAATCCCAATCTTCGGTGCCGTCTTTGGTCAAGCGCTCCTGCAGGTCTTCTATGAATTTCTGAATTCGCGCATGGTACTTGGTAAGCCCGGATCGTGTGCGCTCCTTGCCGTCCTCAAATTCGGGTCGCCGTGTGCCACCCGGACGGCCACTGAGGCTCACGGCGATCGTGAGGTCGGTGGTATCTCTCAGTGTGGGCGCGATCGGCAATGGATTCACCAGACCTCCATCGAGCAAACGGCGTCCATTGAACTCGTAAGGCGTAAATACGGTCGGAACCGAGATGGAGGCGCGAATCGCGTCGAATAACGGGCCTTTGGTCAGCCAGACTTCCTTCTCTTGTTCGATATCCGTTGCCACCGCGGTGAAAGATATCGGTAAGTCCTCGATATCGCATTCGCCGACGAGATCTTTCAGAGTTTCGATGATGCGCTCTCCCTTGAACAACCCGGTGGTGCCGAAAGACAGATCCAGAAGCCGCAATACGTCGCGCTTTTCGAGCGCCGTAACCCAGTCTTTGTATGTCTCCAGTTCTCCGGCGGCGTAGACACCCCCGATCAGTGCACCCATCGACGAACCTGCTATGGATCGAATCCTGAAGTCGTTCTCAGTAAGCCACTCGATGACGCCAATGTGCGCGAGACCGCGGGCTCCACCGCTTCCGAGCACTAAGGATACCGTTCGTTCTTCAGACATGCTGTGGTGCGTTGGTATCGATTATGGCCGGCCGTCTTTTCCGAATCCCAAAGTCGAGTGAATGCGTATTCCTAGTGACAAAGACTGCCGCATTCTTGCGTAGTTCCATATAAACATTGGTTAAAAGTGCGTCTCGGAAGGTCAACCGCGACCTCGGGGCACAAGCACGTACGAGTCAGCAAGTATTGAATCCCGGACGGTCGCAAGAGTAGCATCGACGCGGCATTATCAAGAAATAGGTTTTAGACTTTCCCGAATCGTGTGGCACCTTAGCCACCCCGCGTTCACCAATGACGAAAATCTGATTGAGGTAACTATCCTTATGGAATGGATCGCATCCCCCGAGGCCTGGATTGCGCTGGCGACGCTGACGGTATTGGAAATAGTGCTCGGCATCGACAATATCATTTTTATTTCCATCCTGGTGGGCCGGCTTCCCGAATCCCAGCGCCAGACCGCGCGGATCGTGGGCCTGAGTCTCGCCATGGGCATGCGCATACTGCTGCTGTTGCTCATCACCTGGATCATGAGACTGCAATCCACGTTGTTCACCGTGCTCGAAGTCGACATCTCCGGAAGGGACCTGATCTTGCTCGGAGGTGGATTGTTTCTCCTCGCCAAGGCCACCCTGGAAATCCACAGTGCGGTCGAAGGTGAAGGAGCGGAAACGGTAAAGGGTCCCACCGCGAGCTTTGTCTCTGTGCTGGTTCAGATCGCTCTCATCGATATCGTTTTTTCACTCGACTCCGTGATCACGGCGGTCGGAATGGCGGACGACATCGCGGTGATGATCATCGCCGTAGTCATAGCTGTCATAGTCATGATGTTTTCAGCCGCGGCCATCAGCGAATTCATAGACCAGCATCCCACCGTGAAGATGCTGGCATTGAGCTTTCTCGTGCTGGTGGGGATTGCGCTGATCGGAGAGGGCATTGATTTACACATTCCAAAGGGATACATCTACTTCGCCATGGCGTTTTCGGTTTCCGTCGAGCTGCTCAACCTCCGGATCCGCGGACGCGGGAAACCGGTAGCGCTGCACAAGCGGATGCGACAGAATCGTCACGCTTCGTAAGCTCGTGCTCCGAATTCGCACACTTCGTCCGGTAACGCGCGTCGACGGCTCGACTGGTCGATACCGATTTTGACTATCCCAGTTGGATAAAGGACCTTCGCAGTTGAAACGTCGTCTTGCCACGATCCTTGCCGCCGACGCCGTCGGTTACAGTCGACTCATGGGCGCGGACGAGGAGGCGACTCTGCAAAGACTCAACACATACCGGAAAATCATCGATCGTCTCATCGGTGAGCATCACGGACGTGTGTTCGGCAGTGCCGGCGACAGCGTAATCGCGGAGTTCGCGAGTCCGGTTTCTGCGGTGCGTTGCGCAGTACAGATTCAACAGACGCTGGAGGAGCATAACGTCGATGTCGTTGAGCAGCGTCGCATGCGCTTCCGCATCGGCGTCAATCTGGGAGACGTCGTAGTGGAGGACGACAACCTCCTGGGCGACGGCGTCAATATCGCGGCACGCCTTGAATCACTCGCGGACCCGGGCGGGATCTGCATTGCGTCGAATGTGTACGAGCAGATCGAAAACAAGCTGTCCGTCGGTTATGTCTATTTGGGCGAAAAAGCACTCAAGAACATCGCCAAGCCGCTGCATGTCTATAAGGTCCTGGCGTCACCCGCGGCCACGGTTGCAAGGGTCCGGGGCACCGGATCAAACAAGCGGACGCGGTTGTTGTCGGTGTTTGCGATCGCGGCACTCCTGGTCGCCGTAGCAATCGGTGTTGCGCTGCAGTGGACCTGGGAGGGATCGATCGGCGAAACGGCACGCGTCGGTAAGGACGCCGACCCTTCAACCGGCAAACCTTCGATTGCGGTGTTGCCGTTTCAGAACATGAGCGGCGACCCCGAGCAGGATTATTTTGCGGACGGCATGACCGATGACCTCATTACCGACCTGTCGAAGGTATCGGGCCTGTTTGTGATCGCTCGCAATTCGACCTTTGCGTACAAAGGCCAGTCGCCGGACGCGCGCCAGGTATCGCAGGATCTGGGCGTCAAGTATGTCCTTGAAGGCAGCGTGCGCAGGGCCGGGGATACGGTGCGTATCAACGCGCAGCTGGTCGACGCCGGCACCGGGGGCCACATCTGGGCGGAACGCTTCGACCGCAGACTCACGGACGTTTTTGCCCTGCAGGACGAAGTCAGCCGCAAGATCGTGTCCGCGCTGGCGGTTACGCTGACCACGGATGAGAAGCAGCAGCTGAGCCAGGCGGCTCCGGTGGACCCGGACGCCTACGACCTGCTGCTGCGCGGCCTGGAGCGGTTTCGGCGGTTTACCCGCGAGACCAACGCCGAGGCGCGCGACCTTTTCATTCGCGCCACCCAACACGATCCGGATTTCGCCCGTGCCTACGCCGACGTCGCCCTCACTCACGGCATAGACGTGCTCTTCGGCTGGAGCGAACCCAGCGAGGAATTGTTCGCCCGCGCCTTCGAGTCTGCGGAGAGAGCTCTGCAATTGGATCCGACATTGCGTCAGGTCTATTTTGCGCTGAGCAATCTGTATCTGACGGCAAAGCAACACGACAAAGCCATCGACACGGCACGTGAATCGGTCCGGCTGCATCCCAACTACGCGGACGGTTTCGCGCAGCTCGCACAAGCGCTCGTCTACGCCGGCCATCCTGAAGAAGGCCTCGAGGCGCTGCACAAAGCCATGGCCTTGAATCCGCGGTACGCGTTCTTCTACACCTGGATCGAGGGCCACGCCTACATGCTTCTGCGAAAAAACGGCGAAGCCATCCACGCCTTCGAAAAGGTCATTGAGAAGAATGCGCATTTTCCCGGAGCCCATCTTACGCTCGCGTCGTTATACGGCAACATGGGAAGAGTCGAAGACGCCGAATGGGAAGGGGCGCAGGTGCTCAGCTTGCGTGTCGATTTTTCCCTGGGCGAGGAGGAGCGGCGGGTACCCTACAAAAATCCGGCGGATTTGAACTATTACATAACAGGCCTGCGCAAAGCGGGCCTGCCGAAATGAGAGCGAACGATATCCGGACCGTGGTGACGATCGACGACAGCGATGCCGGCTATTCGAGCAGCAACGATTCGATCGGCCCGTAGAATTCCGCCTGGTCCCACTCGCGCCCACCGACAGCGCGGTAGACGACTCGACCCTGCTTATCGAGTATGAACGTGGTCGGCAGGCCCAGCACCGGCCACTGGGCGACGACCTTTCCTTCCCGATCCAGCAGCAGGGGAAACTCGAGCGGCGTGTCGAGCTCGATGGTGAAACGGAACACGGTTTCATCGTCCTCGCCGACGTCGATCGCGAGAATGACGAAGTTCTTGTTCTTCCAGCGGTCCCACAATCGCTGCATCGAAGGCATTTCGCGCAGGCAGGGGGGACACCAGGTCGCCCAGAAATTGATGGCGACGACGTTTCCGCGGTAGTCACTCAGCCGGTGCTGCTTGCCGTCGGCGTCGACGAGAACGAACTCCGGCGCCATCGGCCGCTCGGGAATCGGTAGCAGGGTCTGAGCCGACTCCGCGTGCACGGTGCTGAGAACCAGAAGCAGCACTACCCCTGCAATACCTTGCGACCAAAACCGGACCTGGTGCCTCATGATGCGTCTCCCGTGGCCTCGGCCGGGCAGGCGACGCCGCGCACTACCGACTCGTATTCTTGCGCGCCGACGCGCCAATTGAAGTGCAGATCGAACACCGTGGAAGGCGGCAGGGCGAAGGTGGTCATGCCCATATTCCAATCACCCGCTGCAAACGCCTGCACGGTGGGGAATAACGCCCATCGAAACGCGAGCCGGGCGGGTGGAGAGACCCGGCGACGCTCCCATTCCGTTTGCCACTGTTTCTCGATCTTGAGGCCAACTTTGCCGCCATCGAGCGCGATCCACCAGTGCTTGAGATCTATTTCGACCAGACCTGGAACAGATTCATTTCGCATCACCGTCTGAAACACGCATACCTGCGCGATCGATTCCGCGTCCGCGGCGGTAAATCCCCGCGCTTGATAGAACCCGCGCACCTGGTCGGGGAGGATCTGAGTCAGGCGCAGGCTGACGCCGTCTCCCGCCCAGCGCCAGGTGCGCACGCCCTCCGCCGGATTTACGGGATCCAACTCATCCGCCTGTAATGGACACGAAATCACGCCGATGAACAGGACACGGGCGAGGATGCGCTGCCGACCCGGAGGAGATCGGCGGGGCGGCTTGCGCAATCCGGCCTCAATTGTTAGCGAATATCTCACAGGTATTAAAAAATCGCATACGCGCGGTGTGGAGCGCGACCGAGAATCCACCGCGTCGCTTCCGAGATGTGCGCCCAAGGTTATCAGAAATTCCGGGACATGAACCGCTGCCGCCGGAACCGGTCTGGATCGCGCCCATGCGGGCGTGATGCGCCGGGGTTCGGACAAACCGGAGCGGTTTTGCACTAGGTGTTACGTCGTCACGTCGATTGTTTTGGGATCTGAATACGCACCGGGCGAAACGCGCAGTTTGACATACTTGACTGTCGTGCGTCAGCGGCTTTGCGCGAGCCGGATGAAGGCCGGGGCGAAAAACGTTATCATCGTTTTCTACTGTTTCAGCGCGTGAACGCCAGGGACCGAGAACGTGTCCCAAGGCGTTCCCAGGCAGGTGCGTGGAGAACGGTGCCAGCAAGCGGGGAGGATATAATGAAAACGAAGTTAAGTTGCTGTCTGACGGCGTTCCTGTTGATCCCTTCACTCGCCGCCGGCAAAGGCCTTAGCGCTGGTGCGCCTACGAAACTCCCCGGCCTGAAGGCCGCCGCATCGATAACGCGGGATGTACATGGAATCGCGCACGTGCGCGCCAATAACGAACACGATCTGTTTTTTCCGCAGGGATTCGTGCACGCGCAGGACCGGTTGTTCCAGATGGACGTGTCGCGCCGACGCGGCAGCGGGACCCTTGCGGAGCTGCTCGGTCCGGCGGCTCTGCCCAGCGACGTCGAGTTGCGGACGATCGGGCTTCGGCGCGCGGCGCAGCGTTCCATGCAGGTATTGTCGGCTCGCACCCGCGGGGCACTTACGGCGTACGCGGCGGGCGTCAACGCTTACGTGGCCCGGCATTCTCTGCCTCCCGAATATGCGGCGCTGGAACTCACGCAGTTTGCGCCCTGGACGGCGCTCGACAGCGTGGCTGTCGCCAAACTGATCGCCTTCGGCCTGTCGTTCGACCTCGGCGATATCCAGCGTACCGTCGATCTGGAGACGTATCGGATCGTGGGCGACATCGCCGGTTTCGACGGCGATGCCCTGTTCTTCGAGGATCTGTTCCGGTCCGCGCCGTTCGATCCCGCGACGACGGTCGCGGATGCATCGAAAGCGCCCGCCGCGCTGCAGGCCGTTCCGTTCGAGATTCTGCCATTCACCGAGATGCCGCAGATCGTCAATCCGCCCGCGGGCTGGTTCGTCAACGCCAACAACGACCCGTTGGGCCTCAGCCTGGACAACGACGCCCTCAACCGGTTGCGGCCCGGCGGGGGCATTTTCTACCTCAATCCCGCGTTCGATATCGGTATCCGGGCGGGGCGCATCACGGCGCTCGTTGAGGAAAAGCTGGCGACCGGAGATCGCAAGATCTCGTTTGCCGAAATGCAGGAGATCCAGGCGGATGTCGTCCTCGGGGATGCCCAGGTGTTCGTACCGTTCATCAGCGGCGCGTTCGCCAACGCGGGTGCGGACGGCACGTCCCCGACGCTGGCCGCGTTGGCGGCCGAGGCGGTGGCACGGCTGGCATCCTGGGACTACACCGCGCCCACCGGCATCGACCAAGGCTACGACGCCAGCGATATCGACGGCGTGCTCGCCCCGCCGAGCGGGGCGGAGATCGCCGCCAGCGTGGCCGCAACGATCTACGGCGTCTGGCGAGGGCAATTCATCAGCAACACCATCGATGCGACCTTGAAAGGGATCGAAGAAATCATACCGTTTCCGATTGAGCTGCCGGTGCCGGGGAATCGCGAGGCGATGAAGGCGCTCCGCAACCTGCTGGACAACTTCGACGCCAACCAGGGAGTCGGTATGTCCGGTCTCAGCTTCTTCAACGTTCCCGGGGTGAGCGAGCCGGCACATCGGCGGGACATCATGGTCCTGAAAAGCCTCGTCGACGCCCTGGACCTGCTGGCGGGCGACGCCTTTGCAGCGGCGTTCGGCGGCTCGACCGATCAAACCGATTATCGCTGGGGCAGACTGCACCGCATCGTGTTCGCACACCCGTTGGGCGGCCCGTTCAATGTCCCGCCGGCGGGCGGTGCTTTACCACCGCCGCTCGAAGGTTTGATGGGCATTCCCGTCGACGGCGGCTTCGAGACCGTAGACGCCTCCCGCCACGACGCCCGCGCCGCTGACGCGAACGCGTTCATGTTCGACCGCGGGCCGGTGCACCGCTTCGTCGCGGAAGCCACACCTCCCCGTGTGCAGGCGCGATCTGCCTGGCCGGGGGGTACCAGCGGCGTGCCGGGTACCCCGCACTACGCGGACCAGCTGCTGCGACTCTGGCTCACGAACGACGCCATCCCCTTGTTGACTCGCAATAATGAGATCAAGGAGCGCGCGGAGACCTTGACGACGTTTGTTCCTGCGCGAAACAAGAAAGTCGCGAAGCGAGCACGTTGAGCATGTTGTACATAGGAGTGTTTCTGCCATATACGACAGCGGCCGCCGGACAAGGTCGAAGCCGATGATTTTCATGACAGCCCGCCCATGCAGGTGAACCTGACCGACAACGAAGCCCGGGTGATCGGTTGCCTGATGGAGAAATCCGTCGTCACGCCGGACAACTATCCGCTGACCGCGAACGCCCTGACCAATGCCTGTAACCAGAAATCCGGACGTAGTCCGGTGATGTCCTTGGAGCAGGGCGTGGTGCAGCGCACCGCCCGGGATCTGGCGGCGAAAAATCTCGTTCAGGTGGAGGAGAATTTCAAGAGCGGGGTGGAAAAATACAAGCAGCGCTTGTGCAACACCACTTTCAGCGATTATCAATTCGATCCTGCGCAGTTTGCGATTGTCTGTTTACTGCTTCTGCGCGGACCTCAGACACCCGGAGAACTGAGGGCGCACAGCGGACGGCTGCACACCTTCGTCGACAATGCGGCCGTCGTGGCGGCACTCACCACCCTTATGGAGCGCGACGGCGATCCGCTGGTGGTGAAACTACCGCGCACGCCGGGGCGCAAGGACTCCGAATACGTGCACCTCTTGTCCGGTCCCATCGACGTCGACGCCCACGCTGTCCAAGCCACGGCGGCGAGGAGTGCTTCGAGTTCTGAGCGCGTTCGCGTATCCGAACTGGAGCACCGGGTCGGTCAATTGGAGGCGGAGGTCGCCCAACTGAGGGAGAAATTGCAGACGTTACTCTAGCCGCGGTCTCCGTGGTTGGTCCTGTGCGGTGCTGGGGGGCACGTTCCTGGAAGTTGCCGGAGTCACGAATCGCCCGCGAGCCGGCGCAGAAAGAGATTCAATTGCAGAAGGCGCAGCAACACCGCGACTGGGTTGAGGTGCGGCGATGGCGCTTGTTTCATGAAACGCCAACCTCCGGGCAAGCGATGAAACCATCGATAATAGAAAGCGGCAATCGTGCCTTCCCGATTGATCGCGGAAATGAAGCGGGCGATCTCAGACTTGTCGAGTATTTGCTCCAGTTCCTGCTCCATGGTCTCAACGAGGTTGCGATGCACGAAACCGGCAAATTCATCGCTCCGATGTAGAAGCCATCGAAATTTCTCAGCGGTTGGAATCGACGATCGCGTCGCATACGGAAAATTGGCGAGATCAGGATGGAATCGGGCCAGGTACTCTTGAAAAAGAATCTTGCCGGTCGCCAAGCTTTGTGGGAGCCGCAAGAGCAATTCCGTCAAATCTTCGTCGAGAAGTGGCCTGGCTTGCTCTAGGAAACTGCGCTTTCCGGCAGCCAGCGCGTTCGTGTAGTTTCCCCCTCGGTTCAGTTGGTAGAGTATATTTTTGAAACGATCGGGTCCGTCGTGAGGTATCTCGCGGACCCAGGCCTCGAGCATAAGCCGCCTCGTCGATTCAACCTGCATCAAGGCATCCGGCTTGAGCCAGGCGCGCTCAAAAACCGGAACCGCGGACAGGGGATGGAAATGTGTCGACCGTAGTGCATCCTCGTAGCCGTGCACGGAAGGTTTTCCACCAATCCTGACATCACCGTTCACAAAGGTCTCGAATCCGTGCGCAAGCTGGGTATAAAAATCTACCAGTGGCGCGCAGTCTATGCTTTCGGCGCATCCATCGAACGCCAGCGCGGAGGGCGCGGCGAAGTTCACGAAATCGGGCGCCGAAACATCCATATGAAACTCATGGCGGGTAATATGCAGCGCGTTGGAGATGGATCGTGCGATTGCCATGTCGCTCCCTGGATCGTCGGAATCTCCGTAGATGGCGACCGGCACGGTATCGGCGCCCAGTTCACGCAGCGTGCCGAGGACGATTCGCGAGTCGATGCCGCCGCTCAGGAAAAGGACTTGATTGGAGGTGGCGTTCAGGACCCGACGGACCCCCGTAGCGATCTGATCGTGCAGCGAGTTCAACAATGCATGTCGATCTGGGGATGCGTCGATGGGAACTTGTAATGAATCCCAATACGTTTCCAATTTCGTCGCCGACGGAGTCACTGTGAGGCAGTTTCCCATCGGGAAACGGGAAATTTCTGTAAACAGCGTGCGCCGATCGAAGAAGGATCGACTGAGCGCGAACTCGCAGACCGCTTCAGGGTCGATCGAAAGAGGGCCAAGAGCCGCCAAAGCGTAAATGCTCGGCGCGATCGCAAGCTTGCTTTCGCCCAGCGATCGAACATACAGAGAGCGAGAAGCTTGGCGATCGTTGAACAGCACAGCCTCGCGCCGCGCATGATCAACGATGAGGCAGACGTAGGAGCCGCGCAGCGCAGTAAGCAGCCGACGTCCGTGCGAACTCCACAGGTTCCCAAGGTCGGCGGCGCGGGCGGGAAAGCTCACGCTGGTGGAGATGCCGACGACGTCTGAGACGTAGCCGTCGAGCAGAACCTCGATTCCGCGGGAATCGCGATGGTGCACCATCTCATCCGCGCCGCGTGTATATAGCGTGGCCCCTAGCCAGTCGCTCGATACTGGCCATTTACCGACATGTTTCGTAGTCCGCTTCAGCGGCCGTTCAAGCGCGCAAGGCAGGTTGCTGAAATGGATACCAATGCGGCATGAAGCGGATCTGGTCATGTCGCCCAATTTTCTTTCTACCAGCGCGTTTCCAATCTCAAGCTTACTTAAACGGGACGCCGATCGAATCGCGGGGGATAGGCATGAACCCACAACCGGGCTGGGAGCCACCATAGCGCGCAGTGTCGATGACGATAGGGTCGTTTCATAGCCTGACTAAGCATCGACGCGTTTTGTCTTCATAATGCGCTTGCATTAAACGTTCAAATGTATAGTAGTTTAGTAAGAATTATAGAGGTTGCATGCGTGACGGAGGGTAAACGACTGCGAAGCGAAGATTATATTGAAAGTGGTAGAATCGCCCATAAGGTGTGAAGGACGATTTGACTCCGGTTCGACGCCTGAGTATGCCGGTAATCCGGTTGAGCAGACAGTATGGACTTTTTCGAAAATCTGGCAGTCGTCAAATGGATGTTGCAAAGACAAGGGCGTATTTCCTACGCTACGCTCAAGCGTGAACTCGGGCTTGACGATGCCACCCTCAACGACCTCCGCTATGAGCTGATCGTCGGGCAGCGGCTCGCCGCCGACGACCATGGTGAGGTATTGGTGTGGCTGGGCACGGAGCCGTCAGCGGTTTCGTCTGATGCTGTCTCTTCCCAAACGCACTCGGGATTGTCCCAGAACCTCGCTGCCGTCAATTCCACCGAGTCCGAGAACAACGCGGTCGACGCCGCCGTCCAATCCGGTCCCCAACTCCGGGTCTCCAACGACACCGCATCGACGACTCCATCGGACACGGAGGCGGAACGCCGCCAGCTTACGGTGATGTTCTGCGACCTGGTGGGATCTACGGCAATGTCCGAACGGCTGGACCCGGAAGACCTGCGTGAAGTTCTGCGACTGTATCGGGACGCGTGTGCCAAAGTCGTTGATCGCTACGAGGGCCATATCGCGAAGCATATGGGCGACGGCATGCTGGTGTACTTCGGCTATCCAAGGGCCCACGAGGAGGACGCCGAGCGCGCGGTCAGGGCGGGCCTCGCGATAGCGCAGTCTATGGCGGACCTCAACGCCGGGATCGGTAAACAATACGAGATCGACTTGGCGGTACGGATTGGCGTAGCGACGGGAGCGGTGGTGATCGGAGATATTGTGGGGGAGGGCGCTAGCGAGGACGCGGCGGTGGTCGGAGACGTGCCGAACCTGGCGGCCAGGTTGCAGGGCGTGGCCGACCCCGATCAGGTGGTCGTGGCGCCGGCGACGGTTCAGCTGCTGGGGGATTCGTTCCAGTATGAGGACTTGGGTCCGCACGAGCTCAAGGGCATCTCTGAGCCGGTACGGCTGTGGCAAGTCTTGGCCGAGGATGACGTAGAAAATCGCAGTGAGGCCAGGCGTGTCGGCAGTGGGTTGCCGCTCGTCGGCAGGCAGGAAGAGCTGGGACTGCTTGCGCGTGCCTGGGAGGGGTGCAAACACGGTCAGGGTCAGGTGGTATTG
>CAMYIN010000041.1 GCA_947258495.1 uncultured Gammaproteobacteria bacterium | reverse complement strand
GCGGCGGGGCTCGTGGGCGTTGCCGATCCGATCAAGGAGACAACGCCGGCCGCGATCGAGGCCCTTCATGAAGAAAACGTGCGCATCGTCATGCTGACCGGCGACAGCGAGACCACCGCCAAAGCGGTGGCGGCAAAACTCGGTCTGGACGAAGTCATCGCGGGAGTGCTCCCCGACCAGAAGGCGGACACCATCAAGCGTCTGCAAGGGGAGGGGCATGTGGTCGGCATGGCTGGCGACGGCATCAACGACGCGCCGGCGCTGGCGCAGGCCCACGTTGGCATCGCCATGGGTACGGGCACCGATGTTGCCATGGAAAGCGCCGGCGTGACGCTGGTGAAGGGCGACCTACGGGGCATAGTTCGTGCGCGGCGGCTGTCGCGCGCCACCATGCGCAACATCCGCCAGAACCTGTTCTTTGCGTTTGTCTACAACGCGCTCGGGGTGCCGGTGGCGGCAGGGGTGCTCTATCCGGCGTTCGGCATCCTGTTGAGCCCGATCATCGCCGCCGCAGCCATGAGCTTCAGCTCCGTGTCCGTGGTCGGTAACGCGCTCCGACTCAATCGCGTCGAGCTATGAAACGAATTTCACGATCCGCACCGGAGATGCAGATGGACGATTCGACGAAACGATGGTGGCACAACCGCGCAAACCTCGCCCTCGTGGTGTTTCTCGCCATCGGCGGGTACTTTCTCGTCACCGAACATCGCGCGCATCTGGTCGAGGCCTTGCCCTGGATTTTGGTCGGGGGCTGTCTGCTCATGCATCTGTTCATGCACCGCGGTCACGGCGACCGTCACGGTGACCAGGACGGGAACAAGCCATGAACGGCGCCGAAGCCGAATACGGGCTGTGGTCGCTGGTGATCGTCAACTCCGCGATATTTATTATCTTCGTGTTCAGCTTCACCAAACCTCGCACGAAACGCGATTGGCGCTCGTTTGGGGCGTTCTCCGCGTTTCTGGTGGCCCTGTTCACCGAGATGTACGGATTTCCTCTCACCATCTATTTACTATCGGGATGGCTGACGACACGCTTCCCGGACGTAAACTGGCTGGCGCACGATTCCGGACACCTGCCCGAGATGCTGTTCGGCTGGCGCGCCAATCCGCATTTCGGAGTCTTCCACGTAATTAGCATGATCCTGATTTTCGGCGGATTCATTCTCTTGTCGGCGGCCTGGAAGGTGTTGTACGCCGCGCAACGCCTCGGTACTTTGGCAACCTCTGGACCCTACGCCCATGTCCGCCACCCGCAATACGTGGCCTTCGTCATCATCATGGCGGGTTTCCTCGTCCAATGGCCGACGGTGGTGACGGTCATCATGTTCCCCATTCTCGTTTACATGTACACGCGCCTTGCGCAGCGCGAGGAGCGTGAATCCCTGACCTTCGTCGGCGAACTGTATCGGAGCTACATGCGCAAGGTCCCGGCATTTTTTCCTCACCTACACACGCATTTTCACTCGAGGCTACCCAAGACCCGATTAGAAAACGGAGATAAGTAGATATGGATGGCAGATTTTGAATCCCAGGAGTAGAGACGCTATGAAGAAACACGCGAGAAAACTTCAATCCCACGATCCGGTATGCGGAAAACGTATTAACCGCAACAAGGCACATATCGTGGTCGAGTACAAAGGGCGCGATTATTTGTTGTGTTGCCCGCTGTGCCAGGCGGAGTTTGAGAAACATCCGGAGAAATACTCGCGTTGAGTCGTGCGCGCTGAGCGACGTCATCCGGAAGTCCCATCGACGCGTGAACAAAACAGGGGTCTGATCGGCGATGATAGATGATACCTTGAGCGATCGAAGGCGGTTCTTGGTCAAAGCGACATCCGCATTGGGCATGGTCGGCGTTGGTCTTTCCACTGCCCCGTTTATAGCGAGCATGAGCCCCAGCGAAAGAGCGCGATCGATCGGTGCTCCGGTAGAGGTGGATATCAGCCGACTGGAGCCAGGTCAGATGGTCACCGTAGCGTGGCGCGGAAAGCCTATCTGGATATTGCGGCGTACTCCGGAAGTATTGAATAGTCTAAAAGCTATTTCGGTGCTGCTGGCGGATCCGGACTCCAAGGTCGAGTCCCAGCAGCCTCCCTATGCGAGCAATGTACACCGCTCGATCAAACCCGAGTTTTTGGTCGTCGTCGGGTTATGTACGCACCTCGGCTGCGTGCCGCTAACACGCTTCGCCGTAGGAGCCCTGTCCGGACTCGGCGACGACTGGCCGGGAGGCTACTTCTGCCCATGTCACGGCTCCAAATTCGATCTCGCCGGCCGGGTGTTCAAGAACGTACCGGCACCCACGAATCTCGTCGTGCCCCCGCACCACTATGCCTGGGACACGGTGATCGAAATCGGTGTCCATGAGCAACCGACCTGACCAAAAAAAACGGCCCAGCTGGAATTATTACGCATTCGTATACTTTTTACGGCCTGATTTGGTTACCAAAATACTGTGCCGAAAGATAAGATAAATGCAGCAGAGGACGATTTGTTCAACCACGCCGCATCGCCACAACGCACGGGGGTTTCAGCAATGCGAAATCAACAGCCGTCCATTCCGAGTCTCTGCCTGGGCTTCGGAGGCCTGCTCGCCACGGCCTTTTGGACCGCACCCGCACCGGCCATGACGCTCGATGACCTCCCGCGCGTACACGCGATTGCAGCGCCGGCAGGACAATTCGGTAAGCTCTACCTGGCGACAGGTGCCGGCCTGTTCGTCGCTGCAGGAGACGGCAGCGTCGCAAAGGTATCCAAGCACAGCGACCGGTATCTTTCGCTCGCCGCGCAGGCGGTAGAGCCGGAGATACTCCTTGCCAGCGGCGCGTCGGCGAGTGCAAACCTCGGGGTGGTCGTGTCCAGGGACGAGGGCAGCACTTGGAAACAACTGTCCGCCGGCGCTGGAGGTCCTGTCGGTTTCCGCACATTGGCCATCAGCCGCACGGATCCGAAGATCATGTACGGCCAGGATGAGATGCTGCAGGCGAGCAGCGATGGGGGCGTTACCTGGAAGCCGATTTCCCGCGTTCCGGCCCACGTCTACAACCTCGCGGTATCGGCGCGCGATCCAGGGACTGTCTACGCGGCGACGCAGACGGGACTGCTCATAAGCCGGGACGGCGGCGTCCGGTGGCGCACCCTGCACGAGGAAGACTACCCCGCCACCATGGTGCATGTCGCGAGCGACGGCATGGTGCACGCATTCGTCCTGGGCAAGGGGCTGATTCGAGCCAGGGAATCCGATTTCGACTGGAAGCCGGTCTCCGCGCAGTTCGGCGAACAGGCACTGGTCTCGTTCGCCGTGGACCGAGGCGACAACCATCACTTGTACGCGTTGAATCAGTTCAATAGAGTGCTGACGAGCGTGGACGGAGGTGCCACGTGGCAAGCCCTGGGTGGAGACCGACAACCGCAAACCGAGGCCGCCCGTCGCGGTGAGACGCTGTATCAAACCTACTGTCAGGCCTGCCATGGCGCGCGCGGAGTGGGAGAAAACCACAGCGAGCGCAGCTTGCGCGACAGGAGGTATATCCGCGCGCCGGCCCTGGACGACTCCACGCACGCCTGGCATCACTCCGACGACAATCTTGCCTCCACTATACTCGAGGGTTCTAAGCGCGCGCCGCGCATGCGGGCGTTCAAAGATATCCTCTCACGAACCGACGCCCTCGATATCATCGCCTATATGAAGAGCCTGTGGGGGCCCCGCGCGCTCGCCTGCCAGGGAGCCCGGCACATGGACAAGGATTGCCAGCCGCCGCGATGAAGATGCTTGCTTTCCATTGCTCCCGCCGTACGGCGATCGTGCCGCCCCGCCATAGCCTTGCCGGGCGGTCGCGTCGACAGGAGCTTGACGTGTCAGCGGCTCAAATGTTTTTAAATCAAGATGGGGGTCCCAGAAAACCGCGTGCCGGCAAACGATCCTCGCGTCGGCATTGCAGTGCGTATTTCCACGCGGCCGACGCTACTTCGCCGGCACGAACTCCGCTTGGGGCAGAACGAAACTCTTATTGGGAGGTTCCAGATGAGCAGGCTTAACCGAAGAGACTTCGTCATTGGTGCCGGTGGCATCGCAGTCGGTGCGATTGCCGCCCATTTTGGGTCGCGGTACTGGCTCTTTAATCACACCGAGGTGGGGAAACACTATGTTTTAAAGAGCAAACAATACGAGCTCGAGCAAATGTTGCTTCCCAAAACCGGTGTGACCTTGCCCGTTACCCTCAATGATTCCGCGAAAAGACTCGCGGAGGAGGGCGTCATCGACGTAGAGAAATGGAATACGCTT
>CAMYIN010000040.1 GCA_947258495.1 uncultured Gammaproteobacteria bacterium | reverse complement strand
ACGAAACTACCATGTCCAGATCGTTTCCACCGCCTACCGGAAACGAGAAGTAAATTTTCGCTGCCCAGATCTTTGGACACCCGGCATTGCGTCGTGCGCACATTTGGCGTACACTCTTAAGCGCCGATTTGGAGACATCCCTATGGCTAACACACACAACGCCAAACAAGAGCGAATGCACATCCGCTTGGATGCGCTATCTAAGCAAAAGCTGGAACGCGCAGCCACCTATGTACACAAGAGCCTGTCGGAATTCGTGCTCATGCAAGCGCTGCATGCGGCCGACGAGGTAATTTACGAGCACGAGACCCTCACGTTGAATGAGGCCGATTGGGAGGTGTTTCTGGACGCCCTCGAAAATCCCCCCAAGCCTAGCACCAAACTCAAGCTGGCCTTCGCCGAACATAAGAATCGCGTCCAGCGGTAAGGTCCCATCCGCTTGGAACTCATCATCGCTCCGCTCGGCAGACAGCACGACCGGAAATCCTTCGACTGCGGTGAACCTTCCCTCAACCAATACCTCAACCGCTATGCGAGCCAGGACATCAGGCGACGGATTAACCGGGTATTCGTCGCCTCACCCCACGATGCGCCACGGCAGGTGATCGGCTACTACAGCCTTAGCGCTGGTAGCCTGAATGCCACTACGCTCCCGGAGGCTTTCCGACGGCGACTGCCAAGATATCCTGTCCCCGTGGTCCTGCTGGGGCGGCTTGCCGTCACCAAATCCCACCAAGGTATAGGACTCGGCTCCATCCTACTCGCCGACTCCCTGCAGCGCGTCGTTCAGGCCAGCCAAGTTATGGCGGTCTACGCCGTGGTGGTCGACGCCCTAAACGACCGGGCTGCTGAGTTTTATCAACAATTCGGATTCATCCCTATGCCGAGCCAACCGCTCAAGCTTTTCTTGCCTACGGAGACCGTTGCCACACTCTTCGATGAATAGTCCCTCATATTTGAGCACATCTTCAAGGACGGTTTCTGTTGGTTTAAGTGGATAATTCCCAGATGCGCAAATCTAACTCGTTGATAACCGAGCACCGCCAGCTGCGGATCCGCGACGCTGAGCTTGACACCACGATACAGGACTTCGTGGTCAAACTCCTCGACCGCGAGCTGTCCGCCGATGGCGGCACGAATCGCAACGGCGCCCGCCATGAGGAGCAAGACGGATGACCCGAAAGCGACGACCCAGAAGCGATCCCATCGAAAACGAAATCGAGCTGGCGCTCAATCCGGGTGCCTTCATTCCGTATAGCGCCTGCTTCTCGTTCGTGAGTGATCTCGATGAGGTCGCTGCCAAGATCGCCAAGCTAGTCAGCAGCGACCCGGAGCGAGCCGTCACCTTGTACGAGACCTTCCTCGCCGCGTGCTACGTGAAAATCGAAGAGCTCGACGATTCGAGCGGCAGCTTCGGCCAGTTAGTCGACGAGCTTTATTGCGGATGGATCAAAGCGCGCCAGGCAGGTGGAGCCGATCCCGAAGAGACTGCCTCCCGCTTGCTGACCTGGATCAACCAGGACGACTACGGCTTCTGCTACCGGCTCGAGATGGAGGTGGTAAAGATCTTCAACAGGGCCAACCTTGCTGCCTTTATAAAGCTAGTCCGCGAGCGGTTCGAATCCGCGGGAAAAGAAACAGTGAAGAAAGATGACAAGCATCGGGATTGCCCCGACTACACCCGCCGCCGCTGGGGCAAGGTCCTGCGCACACTCTATGCGGCCCAAGAGAACGTCGCTGCCTACGTATCGCTCGCCGAGGAGACTGGTCTCACGGCGAAGGATTGTCATACCATAGCCACGCTACTTGTCTCCAAGCACAAATCCGAGGAGGCCCTCTCCTGGGTGGAACGCGGATTCGACGTCGGCAAGCAGACACCGCGGGGCTCGATCGCCAGCCACGATCTCGCCAAGCTCAAACGCGACCTTTTGACCAAGCTCGGCCGCAGTGACGAAGCACTCGACGCTGCCTGGTCGGACTATTGCAAGCACCCAAGCACCTACACGTACGCCGACCTCATGAAGCACGTGCCGAAGGACCAGCGCAAACGGTGGCACGAGAAGGCGATCGATGCGGCAATGGGCGCCGACCTCCGTTCGATCATGGATCTGCTCCTCAAGACCAAGGAGCTGGAACGGCTCGCCGAGCTCGTGCGTCGGACCAAGGATGATGAACTGGAGGATCTGAGCCACTACGCCACCGAGCCTCTGGCCAAGAGGTTCGAGAAGGCTCATCCCGACCTCGCAGCTCGGCTCTGGCGGGCCCAGGGGCTGCGCATCGTCAACGCCAAGAAGAGCAAGTATTACGACGCCGCACTCTCCAACTTCGAACGCGCCAAGCGCTGTTTCGAGCGTGCGGGGCTCGAAGGCGAATGGAGCAAGACCGTGCGCCAAGTTCGCGCCAACCACCATCGCAAGAGCAGCTTCATGCCGAGGTTCGTAGCTCTGGTCGAGGGAATGGGGCCGAGTGACGCGCTTTCGTTCCTCGATCGCGCCAAAGCGCGCTGGCGCACGAAAGAGCGAAGTGCCCGATAAAGAAATAAAAGCGGCGGCATGACAGCGGTAGATCTGGGGAGATTGATCGAAGAGATTGTCACCGACGCGTACGGAGATGACGAGCAGCTTTGGGCTTTTCACTCCGCGCTCGAGGACGGCATCGAGCTGCCCTGCGACGCGTTCGTTATCGGCGAGCCGGTCTCCGTGGTCGAGTTTGACTACGACGGAAACCTACGTCGCGGGCTCGTGGCTCGACGCAGACGGGAAGTGTTGTCTCTCATATTATTTCACCACCATTTTCCCAGGTAGTTTCGGGGGTTATGTAAAGAGGATTTTCCACACTGGTCACCCCGGTGGCAGAAAGTAGGGACATAGAATAGTCAGAACAAAAAGGGAAAGAAGGCGGGAAACCAGCCTCCCTGCCGGTGGATATTGAAAATGAAAGCCGGAACAAAATTCTCCCCGACACCGACTGTACCGCTTCAGGTGTGGTCGCCTTGGCAGATTCAGAATCGTTGGATAGTCGGCCATCTGCGACCTGGGTACCGACAAGGCCAGCGCAGGGCCCGAGTCGTTTCTGAGTTCTTTGCGGGCCGATGGATCAGCGGAATCGTTCAGAGAACGAGATGATCTGGTTAGGATAGATCTTCCAAAGCGCCGTCGGTCAGAACGATCTTTCTTTTCTTGCGAAGCGGCACCACGGAAGGATCGAAGTTCCGCTGGATGTCCTGGTATTGCGCTTGCAGAAACTCCGCCGCCGCCTGTTGCTCCTGTTCGGTTACCACGGCAAGCTCGGCGCAGTCGCCGGCAATCCGCTGGCAATCGCTGAAGAAGTGTCGGAAGCGAACAGCGTCGAGTGCGCTCCTGTCGGAGAATACGAATTCGATATGAGGTTCAAGGCCTCGTGTTTCGCGCTGGATGTAGACCTTTTGTGTTGCTTCTACGTCAAATCGTTCGAGCAGGCAGGCATGACGTGCTCGCAGGTATGCATAGTATCGATGCCGCAGTTCCTCCAAGTGCAGCTCCATACCGCCGGCATCCACTCGGAAATCCCAAACCGTTCCGCCTTGCTCCCGCTTACCGTGGTTTTTCCCCTCCACATACTCGTGCGGGATGAGCGTCTTGATCTGCTCCGCTCCCGTCTCATCGAGCGTATCCGACAAGTGTCTGGCCAGAGACACGAGCGTGGCATAGTTAAATTCACCATCGATATTCAGCCGCGCCCAGCAGGGATGAAGGTCGCCTTGAAAAGGCCGGATGTCGTTGTCGCACCCTGGGTCTTCCGCTTTTCGGGCCTGCTCCTGGTACTCATGGTCTTCCCGGGCATAATCACCCAACGTCTCGAAACCAAGCAGCGTAACGCCGTCGGCAAACCACTCGTTGAGAAAGAAGTCATTTTCGCCGATGCCCTGAAAAGGTAGGAGAGTGCTGTTCAGCAGCAGATACTGTTCATCGTCGAAGCCCTTTAGAACCTCGTTCAAACCCTCTTCGGTATCAACGTCAATACCGAAAAGGGAGCTCAGCAGCGCCTTGCGGATGAGAAAATCCTGCTCCTTGGGGACACTCAATCGATACCGCTCCTGTTCCGTGTCAGGCCAGGCGTAATACTCCGGTATGGCGCCAATGATGGCCCGGCGCAGGGTAGCTTCACGATCACTTGTGGTTAAGGTAGGAGATTTCATGATTCAGGGATACGTGGTCGACTTGAAACGTTTTATCTGACGCTGCCGTCTCTCCTGTTAGAACAGATCATTAATTGCCGGTTTCTGTTCGAACCAGGACGACTGGAAGCCTTTTGAGAACGGTCACTGCCAGATAGCTTGCCCAACGAGATTAACACGAACCACAAAATGGGAAGAGAAGGTTTTGCTGCCCTGGTTGCAGCCGACCAGGGAATCATGTCTTGTATCGTGTCTAACCGGCTACCAAAAAAATACGGCAATCGACACAAAGTGTTCGGAAACAGTTGACCAGAACACATCACGGAGTGCCCGTAGGTATGGACCTTGACAACCTGGTGACGGCGTCAGCCACATCGATCTTCAATGTTGCGATTACGGGCGATTGGGTCCACATTCATAGCGCAACGATCCGTAAAGAAGCTTTGAATTTCGCCGTACACGTTTCTCTCAATCGTGATGATCGAAAGATGCGTTCCGAGATCACTAAGGGTGCTGCAGCAGAGCTCTAGGAGCGAAACCGAATGACGATTGAGCGCGAGGCAACTGCTTTATTAATTCCTGTTTGGGCAACCCCGATCACGAACTTATTGTTTTGACTACTGCAGCCTCGGGTTCGATTCCCGCCGCCTCCACCATTCTTCTCAATAAGAAAACCAGTTAGAAATCCATGCTGCCCAAAAATGGGCATTATTGGGACAACATTTTGTCCCCCGATTCCGATGCCTGGTAGCTGGCTAGAGGGCACCGGGAAAGATCGCTCTCGTGACCGTGTTTCACGATTCGCCCGCAGACATCTCGCTCACCAACGGAGCAGGAGTACGTAATCGTCCGAGCAACGACTGTCGAACGAATTTCATCGGCGCACTTTCATTCGATTCGACAAGCTGCCGGATCTGATCGTTGACATCGTCTGTATTGTTCAACCGTTTCGCTGCGTCCATCGCCCGGTCATAAGCCTCGACTACGTCGGCACTGGTCACCTCGTAACCCCACCCCGCGCTCAACCAGCGAAGCGCGGCCATGGCGCAGCCGAGTGCAAATGCCGGTTCCTTGTCACGATGATCCCTTGCCGCCCTCGTCAGCGTTTTCGGATCACACGGAGTCCGGTTCGCGAGGTCCAGCGCCAGATCGTAAAGCTTGAGATCCTTGACGGTGGCGAACCACTTGCCCTCTTCTCCCGGCGTCGTGGCGATCAGATCGGTCAAAATCTGTGACGCGTCCTTCATGGGATAGCGTTTCGCTACGGCGCGAAAACGGGCGATATAGGAGTTGCCAGTGGCGGCGCTTAGCCCATAGCGCTGGTAGGCCTCGTCATGCAGACCTGAGGAAATCAGGATCTCTTCACAAACGTGGTCAATTGGGGCATCCGGTTGATTCAAGCCCCGCGAGGCCTCTGCGTACTGAATGGCTTCCGCTTTCCTGCCCAAGGCCAGGAGTGCCTCGACACCATAGCGCCGGTAGTGCCACATCGGATACCGATCCAATTCCAAAAGCTCGAGCAGCTCCTGATGCCGTCCCGCCACCAACAGACAGGACAAACACGCCGTCGCGCCGTGGAAATAGCCACCCGGATTCGGATCCGACCAACAGGACCGCAACGTGGAAACCAGCTCATCGGCCCATCGCCCGGCAACTTCCACCGAACCACAAATCTCTCCCCATCGATCACCGACCGGACCCAGGTAGTCAACGCCATCTTCCTCCATCGCCTGCCAGAGCCGATCGAGCCATTTGCTGCGAGTTTTCTTGTCAGCAGGTGCGTTGACAATAATAGGTAGCAACGCGTCCAGCGCCTTGTATACCGCCGATCCCAGAGCGCCACTGGAAGTGTCCACATGCTGCAACGCCGGCCAAATCTTCTCCATCAGACGGACTGCACCCTCCGCCCCGAGAACCGGATCTTTCTTTGCGACCCGCTTGATCTCGGAGACGGCTTCACGCAGGCGCTGGCAGGCCAGCCTGGATGCCTTCCAGCTGTAGGCGCCGGTTCGAAAACGGGCGGGGAACATCCATTTGTGTTTCTCGTGCTTACTCATGTCATGAATGATTCGGCTAATTCGGGACCGCGGTGGTGCACCCAAAATGCAACCAGTGGTTTTCCCCGTACATGCGTTGTTCTTACCGCAGTTCTGTTATGAAGCGTGCCGAGGGATTCGAACCCTCAATGTTTTTTCATATTTCACTAGCTCGAAAAGGCACCGCGTCCAGATCGCGTCCAATCCGAGCGCCTTTCTCTCCCGGTTCGCACCTACTTCTAGGCCGTTGTCGGTGCTCAGCACCAAGTAGTCCTGACGTTTGCCGGGAATGCCTTGTGCGAGCCTCTCACCGTATCGTGCACGGCATTCAGGATGGTCTTATTCGTCATCTGTCACTACCTCGATCCGTTCTTTCGCCTCAGGCGCTTTGTCGGTCCGCACTTCAAATATTGGACTCGAAGGGATTGATGACTTCGACGCCGCAATTTTCAAAGTCGAGAACATTCCGGGTCGCCACCGACAAATGGTCACGACGCGCAATTGCCGCAATCTGGCCGTCGGTTACGCTCATCGGAAGCCCGAGTTCCTTGCGATCGCCCATCAGCTCACCATAAATGCGGGCCGCGGGTTCATCGTAGCTGAGCACGCGCTGATCGAAGGCAAGCGAAATGAAGAGTTCGAATCGCTCGCGAAACCCTGATCGGCGTTTGTCATCGGGCAGGATACGCAGCCCGTAGGCGATCTCGCCGACAGTGATGGCAGAAACGTGAAGCCTCTCCGAGTCCTGAGCATTCAACCAGGAGACGACGGCTTCCGCCGGCTGGGTCTTCATCACCTCGGAAACGACATTCGTGTCCAGCAGGATCATTCGGAAAGGTCTGGAGGCTCGTGCGGCGTTCTTTCAGGTAGCTGCAGATCGATACCGTGCTTCGGTCCAAAAATTCGAACCGCAAGATCACCGAGATGATCTGGCGCGCTGACCGCGTCTTTGAGAATGCGCCGCGCCTCTTCCTCCATCGACACCCCATGCTTTGCGGCGCGGATCCGTAAGCGCGACAGCGTCTCGTCGTCGAGTTTTCTGACACTCAAACTGGCCATGGCCGACTCCAGAGCTTGACTGAAAGAACTAAGGTAATGCTAGCATATGCAGGCATTGCTTGCACACGTAAGCAACTATCGCGTTTCGAGATGCTTACGGGTACTGGCAGAGCGCGAAAAAGATTATGAATTCAGCCAAAGAATCAACCGAAGCGATCTGGGGGTATCAATGGGGGCATATCCGGTGTTTCGCATTTGAAGCGATTGTTTTAAAACGCGATGTGATTCCCGCCGCCTCCACCATTATTCTCAATTGAAAGACTACAAGTCATAAATCCGTACTGCCCAAAATTGGGTATCCTTTTTCTGTCACGATACCGATGCCTCGTTATCAGTGACTGTCTGAGCTGAAACTATTCAAGAATTCCAGGGTAACAACGGGTAGTCGGCAGGCAAGCGGACACCGGGAGCGATTGCTCACGTAGCCATCGTTCACGATTCGCCCGCAGTAATCTGGTTTACCGTAACCGCTCAACTAACAGCGCTGTAGACGCCGTCGGTAATCGTCGGCTTGGCGGTTGTGCTTCTTATCCAAAGCGATTTCCTATCCCTCGTTCCCAGGGACCTTCCCGACCTCAAGACCTTCACCGCACCCAAGCCATGGGGCCCTGGCATCGCGCGAGTCCGAGCTTAAGAAAACCTGCTCCCGGCCAAAGCATGAACATGTTAATAGCCAAATCTCTAGTTATTTATTAAATTTGTTATTCAACTATAAGATATTTATGCTATATTTATTTCCCTACTTCAGCCCTGGGAGATCCTAAATGAAAACGTTCGGTGCCCTATTATTTGCCCTGTTCCTGATCGCCTGCGACGGAGGCAGCGATACCAGCAGCGGTGCCGGCAGCAGCACCGTCACTCAATCCGCTGCGGCGGGCGGTGAAACCGGCGGCGACGATATTGGCGGCGACCCCTCCAGTGCCAGCCGCGACGACGCAACGAGCGCCGGCCCTCCGGCGACCTCGATCACCTATAAAGGTATGGCCGATGTGACGCTGAGCGCCCCCGGCTTCCCGGATACGGACAAAAGCACTCCCGTTACGGTTGTGATCACCGGTTCGAGCGTGGACTTGACGGTGGAAGGCCGGACGGTCTCGACGGGTTTGAACAGGAATACCTTCAGTGTCGACACCGCGATTAATGAATCTAAAAACGGCATCAGTTGTTCCGGATCTATCGCGGTAAATGCCTCGGTCAACGCCAGTATTATCTCGGGTCTGGTTACAGGGTCGGGAAAGTGCAATGTTGCGGAGCAGGATATTCCCGTCACGATTGTCGGCACGATTAATGCCAGGTCCTAAAGGCCTTTCACACTCGCAGCCAACAATGTTAATTCAGAGAAAATTTATGGCCAGATTCACTGCGATCTCTATTTTCGTTCTCCTTTCAGGGTCGCCTTTATCCGCGATCGCAACTGAGAAAGGTTTTTACTTCGGATTTTCCCTAGGTCAATCCGACATTGTGAACCCCGAAAAAGTGGATGAATTTTGTGCGGACGCCGGTATTGTCTGTGGCGATGAAGAGAAAGACATTGCGTTGCAGGGCATCGTCGGTTACCAGATCAATAATTACCTTGGCGCAGAAGCTACGGTGTTTGATTTAGGTGAGCCGGCCTTGTCCACCGAAGCACCAATCGCGGCAGAGGCGACGGTCAACGTAAAAGGCGGTGCACTTACCCTGTTACCCCAAATTCCCATCGCCAATATTGGCGTAATCTACGGGCGACTGGGCGCCGCAGGGGGTGAAGTAGAACTGGTCGCTGAAGCCCCTTCTATTTCGAGAAGGGAAAGTGCCGACGCAACCGGTGGAACGATCCTGATTGGGGCGGGTGGTGCCGTCCATTTTGCAAGCGCAACTATTCGGCTTGATTGGCAACGATATGCATTCAACGAGACGTTGGCCTTGGCCGGCGTGGATGTAGAGACACCCGACATCAATGTCTATTCAGCTAGCTTGCTATTCAGATTTCCAAAAAAGTAACTACAGGAGCCTTATCCGTTCATCGGCTTCTTCCGAATCGCGCTTCTCCCGACGTCGCACACCGGGGGCTGCCGAAAGATATTCGGTTCAACCGGTTGGATTGATCAACACGATCCCGGCGGCTTGTTTCGGAAGATAGTCCGCTCGACCTCGAGGGCTGCTCCCGACCACAGGATCAAGCAACGACTATCGTCGCGGTCCTCCAATAGACGCCAGCGATCAAGGACAACCCACGTTGATGCCCGATTGCAACGTCACACCAACGACGTCGCTTGCGCCGCCGACGTCGACGTCGACGCCACAGAAGCTGTAGCTGCCGCCGTCGTCGAAAACCTTAAAGCTGTACGATTCCGATCCATAGGTATAGGTAACCATGGTACCCGCGCCCATTCCTGAAACGCTCCAGCTACCGACTTGTTTCCTAGGATCAACGGCGTGGCCGTCGCCCAATTTGTAGTCCCAAAGTGCTCCGCCGCTATGATGCTCCTCCTGCCAACTGTCGCCTCCCCGGCTCGCGCAAACCGTCTTACCGTTCAATAAGTTTCTTAGGACTGGGTTGGAACCCGTATTTTTTACTTGAGCTGAAGGAGAACCTGGACAAGCCGCAACTGCAACTTGAGCAACCATCCATACCATCGCACCGACAATAATCTTTCTCATGGCGTCACACCCCCGTTTTTCAGATGGAAAAACGTATATCATACACCTTCGGTAAAAAGTGTCATACGTCTCATCAACCGGCAGCCTGGATATCGTTCGGCGCCGTTTCACGCATTCTCTATGGCTGACCTGCTGACAATTCCGGCCGGAGTAGATTTAAAGAATCGTATTGCTCAGAGATTTCTTAAAAACGTTCTTGTAACTAGGCAAAAAATCAACGCAAGGAGAATGTCTTCGCTGGATAAATCGGATACCGGGGGCCGCGCTCAGATTCGTCTCGAGGATCGCGCTTAGTTGTCCTCCTTCCGAGTGCGCCCAACGGCGGGGGGCTCGTTGTTCCGAACGACCAACGCCGTTATCGCATCGCATTCCGAGGATCCGGTCGCCGGAACGATTTCGTCGTCTTCTTGACTTCGTTGGCGTTCACGCCTGGCTTCCTGTACGGCTCGAAATGCGCGCCGAATACCCGTTGCACCGTAACCCGCACGAAGCCGGATGGGAGGCGACCGCATCCGCTTTCTGCCGGGTTTGCCGGCAGTATCCGTGGGCGGTGCCGCCCGTCTGTTCGCGCGTATCGTACTTGCCAACCGATCGGCGAGCCCTCAAAATCAAGCAGTCCAAATCCTGGATTCTGTGCCAAAGGAGGATCATCGTGAAAATTCAAGCTTGTCTGCTCGCCGCTGCGCTGGTGGTTGCGCCCGCCGCCTGGGCGGGCAATTGCCCGGCGCTGATGAATCAGATTGATGAGTATCTCGCGTCCAAGCCGGACCTCGACGAAGAAACGATCGTCGACGAGGAGCTCAATAAGTCGCTGAAACAAATGCGCGAGGAAGGCGAAAAATTACACAAGGAGGGCAAACACAAGGAATCGGTGGAAATCCTCGAGAGAGCGATCGAGCTCATGAAAAAAGAAGCTGGATAAGGAACATCGGCTCGGGCGGGCATCCGCCCGTCCGAGCGCTCTCAAGCTTCCACAACGCGGAAAGCGGTGTCGATAACAAACGCCTCCTATTTGTAACCGACGCAGTCTGACGCCGCCCCCTCGGCGTCGGTTTTCCGCCCCACACACCCGGTCATGCCCGGCCCTGTTGCGTTCCGCATTATCGCGATCTCCGCAGGACCGGTCCTCGGCGGCTAACTCCGTGCATATTACTCCGTGATCGGTTCCCCGTTCCCTCAAGGCGTGATCGCGCGGGCATAGAGAAATCGCGCGGCCATGAGGTCGAGATGCCCGCCGCCGCCGTTCTTGAACAGGGTGATCTCGCCACTGTGCGCGCGCCCCTCGCGTTCGCCGCGGCAGAGCTGGAAGAGATCGGCGACGATGTCGTCGTCGGCGATGATGCTCGCCTCCAGGGGTGCGGCGATGTCCCCGCAATGCGACGCGGTGTCGCGGGCGTCCACGTAAACCACGGCCTTGCGCACGGCGGCGTCGTCGGCTTCGCGCGTCGACCGGTTGAAGCCGCCGACGAGATCCAGGTGCGTCCCGGGTTGCAGCCATCCGCCTTCAATCAACGGGCTCGTGCTCATGGTGGCGCAGGAAATCAAATCGGCCGCGCGCACGCTTTCTGCTAGTTCTCGCGTTGGCGTGATCTCGATGTTGTCCAGGTTCAAGCTATTTGCGAGCGCGGCGGCACGCGCGGGGGTGCGGTTCCATATCAGGACGCGACGAATAGAAGGTCGCACCGCGCAATGGGCCCGGACCAGATGCGGCGCCATGGCACCGGCGCCGACCATCAACAGGGTGGAGGTGTCCTCGCGCGCCAGAAACCTGGTGCCGAGTGCGGAATCGGCGGCGGTCTTTCGATGCGTCAGCGCCGTGCCGTCAACGCACGCCAGGGGTCTGCCGTCGACGCCGTCAAACAGCACGTACACAGCCTGCACCGAGGGCGGCCCCGCCGCCTCCGTCGCGTTATCCGGAAAGATAGTGATCAACTTGGCGCCGACGGCACGCCGTCGCTGCCAGGCGGCGCGTATAAAAAAATGCGCGGGGCGCTCCGCACCTTCCGGCTGGCTGAGCAGCAACTCGTCGAGCGCGTCGATTTCCTGACGGTGATACTCTCCGAAAGCGTCGACCAGCGACGGGTAATCGAGCAGTGCATGCACGCGCTCGGCATCAATAAAGAGCATGACCTCGCGCTCGTCTCCATAGGTTCGCGTGTTGGCGCATGCGGGTTAGTCTATCATCGGTTTTCAACGCCCTCGTGGTACGAATCGATTCGATGGCAGATGTTCTTGTTCACGGACTCATCGGCTCACGTGTGCTTCCGCTTTCCCCGCGCAGACATCCGCCGGATCGCCACGTTCAAATTCGCGCGAGCCTACAAGCCGCTAATGGTCGAGCGTCGAGACACCCCCCGGCGCTTGCGAACACGGCTCACGGTACGCCCCTTGACCGTTGCTTGATGCCGATCCGGGTTGAGATACCGGCTGGTCTGTCTCAAGCAGGCGCGGACACGGCAATGCTTCGTGGTCTGTCCTAATGACTCATGACCGCCGACGTGTTACGCCTTGGTAACATGCAACGCCCGACTCGAACTTGTTGTTACTGATTGGTAATCTTCGGCCACTCGCGTATGCCGGGGCAATCCGCAGGATACAGACGAACGCACCACCGTACCCGAGCTCGGAGCAAGCCACAGCGAAGTGGCACCGGCGGCTCGCGGTCTCCGCGGTCCCCGCTGCTGCGCGTGCCCGCCGCTCTTACTGGCGCAGTCGCTGGCCACGCAGACGGCCGTCGAATCCGAAAACCCCGCGTCTAGCTCTGATAATTCCGTTTCAATCCGACCGACGCGAGCAACGTGCCGATAGTTGATTACGACACTGCGAAATGCGCGCTGGCACGTTTCTTGTTTATGTCTTTGGTGAAAGCACTAGAGTCGTGCGGTCCGAAGGAGCAGTTATCCGAAGAAATGCCAAGCGCAACATCGCATCTCCACGCCATTACGGATGGAGAATCGTCCCGGCCACACCGGGACGCACTGAACGCGGCCGGCGTGGTTCAAATCCGCCGTGGTGGCGACGCCCTATGTGTGCATCGCGGTGGATGTCAGTTCCTGGTATTTCACCAAGCCCTTCACTCCCATGGCGTGGGTGGTATTGTTGAGCGGCGCTTTGATGGGGTTCTCTTTCGCCTTCATGTGGTTTGTGTCGATGTATCAGCTCTGGTTCGGCGGTGTGCCGGGCCCGGTCGCGGCGCGTATTGCCCACACGGATCTCACTAAGAGCGTAATCAGCTGAGCGTCGAGCCCTTTGAGCGGAAAAATTCTCCCGGCAGGCCGCCCGGGAAGGCGGCAGCGATCGTGGTGAAACGCCTTTTTCCGCTTCGGTCTGAACAACGCCGGCAAAAAAAGTGACGGTCCACAACAGATAGTGGAAGTGGAGATTGATCCGCCGCGTTGTTTCCGAGACCGAGTTCGCGCACTCATGCCTGGTTACATACTTGCGGATTTCCCGTAATACCGACCGGGCGCAAACGCCGCCCCGCCATGTTGCCCGACGAGTCGATCGGTCCCTCGCTTCGTGCATCCCCCACGAAACGTCGGCAGTTTGCGCAAGCCCGTGTCTGCCGCTACCATCTTGAACGTGTTCGTCACTGATCGTTTCGGGATTCGCCATCATGATCTTTAGGGGCTCCGCTGCACAGTCTGGACCTTCGCCGCTGCCGACCAGGCGGTTGTGCACTCTCGTCGTTTTGTTGCAACTCATCTTTGCGCAGAGCGCGAGCGCGTGCGGCTGGTGGGGGGATGGAGAAGGAAGCGACGACGCCGACGTCACCCTAGTCGGGAAGGACGGTAAACCGGTGTCGAGGGATGCTGCCGGCGTTGACGCGGATCCTGTGCAGATGACCCGGACCGCCAACGTCCTGCGCCGCGGAGCGAAAAGCGCGAAGGACCTGCTCGAGGCGGCGCATCTGTATCGGCGCGCCGCGGAAATGGGTTTCGTGCCCGCGCAGAACAACCTGGCCGCCATGTACGAAACGGGTATCGGGGTACCGGTAAATCTGCCGGAAGCGGCTCGCTGGTACCGATCGGCGGCCGAGGGCGGCTTTGCCCACGCACAGCACAGCTTCGGCGAGATGCTGCTGAACGGGCGCGGCGTGGCGAAAGACGCCTTGGTTGGCGCCTCCTGGGTGGAGCGCGCGGCGAAACAGGGACACAAATCGGCCTGTGTCCATCTGGCTCGGATGTATTGGGAAGGTGCCGAGGTCCCCCGCGCACCGGTCAAAGCACTGGTTTGGGCCGTTCGCGCCGAAACCTTGGGCGACCCGGAGGCGCCGGCATTGAAAAAACGCATTCTATCCGTTTTATCCACCGCGGAAATCGATAAGGCGGACCATTCTGCCCGCCAGTGGCAGCCTAAACGGGAGTACCGCCTGTTCGATAAACCCGGTCGGACTCAATAGATAACCGATCTGCCGTTGCGGCCCTTATGCGCACGTCGGCAGAATCTTGTTATCGACCTTCCGGCCCGGCACCCCCCGGGGCCCGATCGAGCGTGTGCCGGGCAGTCGTCGAAAATTCCTCGACTCTGTGCCCGCGAGAAATTCTGAAAAGCTGTGCTACGGTTGTAAATAGGCCATCACAGTCTTCGGGGCTCGGCGAATCCGCCAATATTGCATATGCGAAATCGATTGTTATCGGTGCACTGGATCTGGTGCGGACTCGTGCTCGTGGGATTGAGTCCTGTCGGCGAAGGCGCGGCCCAGGAGAGGCGCGCCCAGGAAGAGTACGTGGGCGACACCTACTGCAGGACCTGCCACGCCAAGATCTATCTTGCCTATCGCAAGACCGGGCACCCCTACAAGTTGCAGAAGGTCAACGGCGGCCCGCCCGTTTTTCCGCCGGGCACTTCCCCGGGGGTCCCCGCGCCTCCGGCGGACAAGAGCTGGGACGACATTTCCTATGTCATCGGCGGGTTCGGTTGGCAGGCGGTGTTTCTGGACCGCGAAGGTTTCATACTCACAGGTAAAAAGGACCGCCAGTACAACCTGGCGAATCCGAGCCTGGGGACCGAGGCGAGCTGGAACGGATTCCGCGCCGACGACGCGCCCCGGCTGCCGTATACCTGCGGGGCCTGCCACACCACCGGGTGGGTGGCAACCGGGCCGAACGGCCTCCATCAGGAAGGGCTGCCGGGTATTCACGGGACGTGGGCGGCTCCGGGGGTGACCTGCGAGGCGTGTCACGGCGCGGGCGGCGGACACGCCAAGGATCCCACCCGCATCAAGCTCACCGTCGAGGAGCGCTGCGGCGATTGCCACCGGCGCGGCGAAATCACCTCAATCGATGCCGCCGACGACTTGATCGTTCACCAGGACCAGTACGAAGACCTGCTGGCGTCTCCGCATCGCTACCTGCGGTGCACCGCGTGCCACAACCCGCACCGCAGCGTGAAGTATCAAAAGCGCGGATTCAAGGGTACGAAAAAGACCTGTCTGGTCTGCCACGCCAAACAGGCGATCTCGATCCCGACCATGTCGCAATTCGATTGCGTAACGTGCCATATGCCCCGGGTGGTGAGATCCGCCGTCTCGGTGGAACGCCAGTTTGCCGGGGGCACGGTGCCCGAGGGGGACATACGCGGTCATATCTTCCGCATCAGCACCGATCCGGACTGGAAACTGTTGACCGGAGACGGCAAACAGGTGCGCAAGGACATCGATGGTAAAGCGTACCTGACGGTGGATTACGCGTGCATGAGCTGCCACCCCGACAAGGATAGATCCTGGGCGCTCAAACACGCGTCGGCAATACATTAAAGGCCGATTGCGGCTGCCCGGTTGAATCGCGATTCAGTACCGTGCCTGTCGATCGCCGCCATCGCGGCAGAAGCTTCAGTTCCTGAAATTATTTGCGGCGGTAGGCGACAATCTTACCCGGGCACCGGGCAAAGGCGCCGGACTCCGTGGACGCCGCGGACGACGTTCCTGTGCGCAGCCGTAGCAATGCGTCGCGTGCCGCAAGACCGAATTCCATGGCCCGTGGCAAGCGTGGCCCGGAGCGTGACCGGTAAGGATGCATCGTCGTGCTACTTGACTGCGTCCATTAAATGCCTTATCCCTGTCGATTGCGCGAGCGCACTGAGCGGGCAGCGTTCCTGAATGTGCGGGGATCAGACGGAGCATATCGATGCTGGAATATGCGACCGCGTTCAGCGGTCTGAACTTGGCGAGCATCGTGGATAAGCTTGCCGCCAACCCCCAGATGCTGATCGCGTTGGGAGCCGCCGTCCTCGTCATCGTATTTCTGACGACGCGCAAAAGGCGCTGACGGCGTGGCGCGTCGTGCTAGCGGATGTAATAACCCGACACCCTCCACGTTCCGTCGTCCAGCATCGGCGTGACCGTCTCCGTAGCGCTGGCCTTGTTCTCGAATTTTGCTTCGAACTGCAACACCACGTATTCGCCGTCCGGGGCGCCGGGCAGTGTGGTGGTGTAGTGGCTGGTTGCGATACGCCGGGACATCAACGCGCCGAAGGGTCGTCTCGCGGATTGCACCGCCTTTTCCCACGCCTCGGCGCCGACCTGCATCTTGAACAGCCGCGCCGCCTGCTCCCAGGACGCGCCGTACTCCCCCGAGTCGATCAACGCAAGCCACGCGAGCGCTGCTTTTTTCGCCGCCTCCTGCTTGTCTTCCGACGCCACTCCAACGGATCCAAACAATGCAAGGACAAGAGACAAAAATACGGCACGAACGGTCATGGCGGCTCTCCTTTAATTAGACGTAACGCGGCGGTTGCGCTGTCCGGGGGGCGATTTCGACACCACGGCGCAGCAACGATATGTAAGTACTCACTTCCGGGTGCTCAGCGCGATAAGTCGTGAACCTGGCTAAGTATAGTTCCTGGGGAGCCCGTGCGGCACCGTCGCCGGTCCAGGCCGAGGTGTTGCAGAAACGTCAGCGCCGCGTAAATCCGGCGCGTGGAAGCTGTACGTAGAAGTAGACGGCTAGGTTCGACGGCGCTGCCTCCAGCCGCCGGGGCGGCGCGTGCACAGCCGACCGCCGCGGGTTTGGGAACGCTGCGGTCAGCGTTTCGTGAGCTCCATCTGCTTGCCGGCTCGCATCATGTCGACCTGACCGAGAAACGACATCCCCAACAGCGCGGCGTCCGATTCGGGGCCTTCGAAGATTCCCGCCTCGACGTTCTTCAGGGTGATGTTTCCCACACTGACGCGCTCGAGGACGACCGGAATCATGGACACGCTGCCGCCGACCGTCTTCGCGATCTTTTCTTCTTTGCCTCTGTAGTCGAGGCCGATACGGCGTGCGAGGCCGCTGCTGATGACTACGGTGTTGGCCCCGGTATCGAGCAAGAAATTCACCGGGTAACCGTCGATGGCGCCGTCGGCGTAAAAGAACCCGCCGGGACCTTCCCAAAGCGACACCGTTTCGACATTGATCTCCTGGCTCTCCTCGGTGTCGGGAGTTCCGGGAAACACGGCGGCGGAATTCAGGGTCAGCGTCTCACGCCGACCGTCGATCTCCACGACCGCGTGATCCGATCCGGCGCTGATCAGCGTCACCCCCTCCGGGCTCGACTGCCCCTGCTCCAGCAAACGCCGTTCGCCGTCGACGTTCAGCAAGGCCTTGGCCACCGTCACCTGGCGAGGTTTTCCGTTCGTGCGTACCCGCTTTTTCGTCCGGTGCACGACCAGCAGCGCAAGGCTCTTGATCCTGGATTTGTTGACAGATCGCTGTGTTTCCCGCGTCGCTGCCGCCGGCGCCGAATAGCTGCTGTCGATGCGGACATCCTGGATGCGCAAGGAGTTCGAGTTCCAGAAACCGCTGTCCCGCTTCCAGTCCTTATCGATGTACATCGCCTGTGCGTACGCCGCAGGTACGACACCCAGGGACAAACTGAATACACAGATCAGTGCGCGCAGTTCCTTCGCGCGCTGCCTGCACAAATTGACGCTGCCATAGATCAACATGGTCAATGCTTCCGTTAGCTGGAAATGTTGTCAATCTTGGCGCCGCTCTCGAACGACCGTGTTTGAACACGGTGTCAGACATCGATAACGACGACCCCCACGTCTATAAATATAGACCGAAAATCGAGTTTTTGGGCTAAATGCGCTAGATGGGGACGGATCTATTCTTAAATAAATCCGTCCCCTTTTTTGTTTTACTGCCTTTGTTACTCGGCTAGTAGGTCGGCGCCGTGGCATCGTAATGCAGACCCTTCCTGCCGGCCTGTTCGCGAACGGCGCGGTAGATCTTTTCGTCCAGCGAGTCCTTGGCGCCGCCGAGCTTGTCCACCTCCGTCTTGAGGTACGCGGAGCGTTTGCCGGCGAGTTCCTCGATCGCGTTTTTGAGTTCGTTGCGGCGCTGCGCGGTTTCCGAGATCACCGCTTCCTGCTCCTGCGGTGACATCGATTGCATGGGTTCCGGCAGATGGTCGCGGTCGATGCTGGAAAGATCCCTTCGACCGCTGGATACGTCATCCACCAGCTCGCCTTGTCCCAGCAGATTCAAGGTGCCGCTCTTCGACGCGTTGAACGTCGCCCGGCGCGCGCGCGACTCCGGGGACGACATC
>CAMYIN010000039.1 GCA_947258495.1 uncultured Gammaproteobacteria bacterium | reverse complement strand
AATGACAAGCTATTAGCATTCTTAAATAACCTCTGATTATGCCGAGTTCGATAGACCCAAAAGCCAGAGAACCACCCGAATTTATCAACACACTCGGAATAATCCGGAACTCGGAATAATGTTTCTTATGCCGAGCTCGGCATAAGAAGCACACCTTCGGCAGGCGATTACGGGCCGCGGGTGTGTCGCTGGAAACCAGGAAGGTCTTGCTGGGTCATCGGAACGGTGACATTACCACGCACTACTCGGCACCGGAGTTGCAAGAGTTGTTGGAGGCGGCGAACAGAGTGTGCCGTCAAAAGTCCGGCAAAATTCCGGCACTGACGTTGATCCGATCAACAACCGTGTCGGCATGAGTTGTAACCAGTTGACGAATCGAGAGAATTTGGCGCGCCCGGAGGGACTCGAACCCCCGACCACCTGGTTCGAAGCCAGGTACTCTATCCAGCTGAGCTACAGGCGCGTGGGTGAAGGATAATAATGGTCTGAGAGCGTGCCGTCACTATCCGGTTAGCCGGCGCCCAGTTTCCTGCGCAGGATCTCGTTGACCTGTTGCGGATTCGCCTTGCCGCCGGTCGCTTTCATCACCTGACCCACGAAATAACCGAATACTTTGGTTTGCCCGCTTTGGTATTGTTCGATCTGCTGCGCGGATCTGGCCAACACCTCCTCGACGATGTCTTCGATCGCACCGCTGTCGGTGATCTGCTTCAATCCCTTGCTGTCGATGATGCCGTCGGCGTCGCCCTCGCCGCGCCACATGGCCTCGAAGACTTCCTTTGCGATCTTTCCGGATATGGTGTTGTCGTGAATGCGGTCAATCAATCTTGCCAGCTGCGCAGCACTCACGGACGATTCGGTGATTGTTTTGTTTTCCTTGTTTAAATAGCCCGAAAGCTCGCCGAGAATCCAATTAGCGACCGTTTTTGCATCTCCCGAAGTTACCTCGGCGGCGGCCTCGAAATAATCCGCCAGTTCCTTTTCCGCGGTCAGCTGCAGCGCGTCGTCGGCGCTGAGCGCGTACCGGTCCATGAAGCGGCGGCGCTTGGCCTCGGGAAGTTCCGGCAGGGACCGGCGCACGGCCTCGATGAATTCGTCGTCGAATTCCATCGGCGGCAGATCGGGATCGGGAAAGTAGCGATAGTCGTGGGCCTCTTCCTTGGTGCGCATGGGCCGGGTCTCGTTTTTCTCCGGATCGTACAAGCGGGTCTCCTGAACGACCTCACCGCCGTCTTCGAGGAGATCGATCTGCCGCTCGATTTCGTATTCGATGGCGCGTTCGATGAAACGGAATGAGTTGATGTTCTTGAGTTCAGTGCGGGTCCCGAACTCCTCCTGTCCGGCGGGACGCACGGAGACGTTGGCGTCGCAGCGGAATGAGCCTTCCTGCATGTTGCCGTCGCAGATATCAAGATAGCGGACCAGGGTGTGCAGTTGTTTCAGGTAGGCTACCGCCTCCTGGGAGGAACGCATATCCGGTTCCGAAACGATTTCTATGAGCGGCGTTCCGGCGCGATTCAGATCGATGCCGGTCATACCGTGGAAATCTTCGTGCAGGGACTTGCCGGCGTCCTCCTCCAGGTGCGCGCGGGTAATGCCGATGCGTTTTTCGCCCTCACCGGTCTCGATCGTGAGATACCCCTGGCCGACGATGGGCAGTTCGTACTGGCTGATCTGGTAGCCTTTCGGCAGGTCCGGATAGAAGTAATTCTTGCGCGCGAAAACGGAGCGTTGATTGATCTCGGCGTTCACCGCCAAACCCAGTTTAACCGCCATCCTCGCGGCTTCTTCGTTCATAACCGGCAGCACGCCGGGCAGGGCGATGTCGACGGCGCAGGCCTGCGTGTTCGGCGCCGCGCCGTAGGCGGTGGAGGCGGCGGAAAAGATCTTGCTTCTCGTCAGCAATTGCACGTGGACTTCCAGGCCGATGACCGCTTCCCATTTCATCCCGCGGCCCCGCTCGAGTTCGATCGCCGCCGGCGGTACGTCAGCAAAATTCGCGCGCTACGTCGCTTCCGGTCTCGATAACAAGGTAAGCGTAGTTGGCACATCTTCAGTCAAATCCCGGCGGTGTGCGCCGGTGCCAGTCGGTCTCCTGCTGGAACCGGTGTGCAACTTTCAAGACTCGGTGGTCCTGTAGATATTGGCCGACGATATGCAGTCCGATCGGTCGCTCGCTGCGATCGAAGCCGGCAGGAATGGATATGCCGGGCAGCCCCGCGAGATTGACCGAAATGGTGTAGATGTCATTGAGATACATGGAGATCGGGTCACTGGTCTTTTCTCCGAGCGCGAACGCCGTGGTGGGCGTGGTGGGACCCATCAACACGTCGCAGCTCTCGAAGGCGCGTGCGAAGTCTTCCGCGATGAGCCGGCGCAGTTTCTGCGCCTGCAGATAATAGGCGTCGTAATAGCCCGCCGACAGCGCGTAGGTGCCGATCATGATGCGGCGTTTGACTTCGCTGCCGAAGCCTTCGGCCCGCGTTTTCTGGTACATATCGATGAGATCGTCGTAGTCCTCGGCGCGATAGCCGTAGCGCACGCCGTCGAAGCGCGACAGATTGGACGACGCCTCCGACGGCGCCAGGACGTAGTAGCAGGGTACGCACAGAGCGCTGTTGGGCAGGTCCACCTCGATCAGGCGGGCGCCGAGTTTTTCGTACTCCGCCAGTGCGTCGCGCACGGCGCCGTCGACCTCTCCGTCCAGTCCCTCCCCGAAATACTGGCGGGGAAGGCCGATTTTCAGCCCCTCGATGGGTGCCGACAGGTCCGCCGTGAAGTCTGATTCCGGCTGCTCCACGGACGTCGAATCCCGCGGATCGAAGCCGGCTATGACGTTGAGCAACAGCGCGGCGTCCTCTGCGGATCGGGTAATCGGTCCGCCCTGGTCCAGCGACGACGCAAACGCCACCATCCCGTAGCGCGAGACCACGCCGTAACTGGGTTTGAATCCGGTTACGCCGCACAACGCCGCAGGTTGCCGTATCGAGCCGCCGGTATCGGTGCCCGTCGCGGCCGGGGTAAGCCGGGCCGTTGTGGCTGCGGCCGAACCCCCGGAGCTGCCGCCGGGGACGGTGGTTTCGTCCCAGGGGTTTTTTACCGGCCCGTAATACGAGGTTTCGTTGGACGACCCCATGGCGAATTCGTCCATATTGGTCTTGCCGAGTATCACCGCGCCGTGGTGGTTGAGTTTGCCAATCACGTGCGCGTCGTAGGGAGAGACGAAATTCGACAAGATGCGCGACCCGCAGGTCGTCAGCATGCCCTTGGTGCAGAAGATGTCCTTGTGCGCGATGGGTACGCCTATCAACGACGGGCGGTCGCCTTGTTCGATACGCCGGTCGGCCTGTCTTGCTTGTGTGAGCGAAAACTCCGGATCCACCGTGATGAACGCGTTCAAGGCGGAGTACTTGTCGATGCGGTCGAGATAGTATTGTGTCATCTCGACGCTGGAAACGCGTTTCGCGGCCAGGTCTTCGGCAATCTGTTTTAAGGACTTGTCATGCATCTTTGTGAGAGCTGCCGGGATCTCGGGAGCGGAGCCCGCCGAGCCGCCTGCCCGCAGGCGTCGAACATGCCGGGGAATGCCTATTCAATGACTCTGGGAACGAGGTACAACCCCGCCTCCTTCGCCGGCGCCAGCTCTTGAAACGCGTCGCGCTGATCGGTCTCCGAAACCACGTCCTGCCGCAGTCGCAAACGACCCTCATGAGGGTGCGCCAGGGGCAGGACCCCCTGGGTGTCGATCTGATTCATCTGCTCCACGAAGTCGAGGATGCGGGAGAGCTCCTGCGCGTAGCGGTCGACGCTCGCATCGTCGATACGAAGGCGCGCTAGCCGGGCGATGTCTAAAACGGTTTGGTGATCCAGGGCCATTTTTTGTACAACGATGGAGCAAGGTTTTTCAAATTAACACATACGGAGTTCTGGTTGAACACACGGCAACCCGTTGATACAGTACGGCGGTTTTATTGCGCGGTTTGTTGTACACTTTATACTTATGCTGAAGCGTGTCCTAGGACTGTTCTCCAACGACCTCGCCATCGATCTCGGTACCGCGAACACCTTAATCTACGTCCGCGACAAGGGAATTATCCTGAACGAGCCGTCGGTGGTGGCGATTCGCCACGCCCACAGTGGGGGAATGAACAACAAGACGGTGCTCGCGGTCGGCCAGGAGGCCAAGCGCATGTTGGGGCGCACCCCGGGGAACATCCAGGCCATCCGGCCGATGAAAGACGGCGTTATCGCCGATTTCACCATCACCGAGGTCATGCTCAAGTACTTCATTCGCAAGGTCCAGGAGAACCGGTTTTTGCGGCCCAGCCCGCGCATCATCATCTCGGTGCCGTGCGGCTCCACCCAGGTGGAACGGCGCGCCATCCGGGAATCGGCGGCCGGGGCCGGCGCCCGCGAGGTGTACTTGATCGAGGAGCCCATGGCGGTGGCCATTGGCGCCAGTCTGCCGGTCGCGGACCCGACCGGCTCCATGGTGGTGGATATCGGCGGCGGGACGACCGAGGTGGGCATTCTGTCTCTGGGCGGCATGGTGTACAGCACTTCGCTACGCGTCGCAGGGGACACCTTCGACGAGGCCATCATCAATTACGTACGCAGGCAGCACGGCGTGCTCATCGGTGAGGCCACCGCGGAACGCGTCAAAAAGGCCATCGCGTCCGGTTGGGCAAAGTCGGACATCCGGGAGATCGAGATCAAGGGCCGGGACATAGCCGAAGGCATGTCGCGGGCGATCGCACTGAGCAGCCACGAGATTTTCGAGGCCATCAGCGATCCGTTGGACTCGATCGTGCAGGCAATCAAACAAGCACTGGAACAGACGCCCCCGGAACTCAGCGCCGACATCGGCGACAAGGGCATGGTCGTAGCCGGCGGCGGGGCTTTGATGCGGGACATGGACCGCCGCTTGACCGAAGACACCGGTCTCCCCGTGGTCATTGCGGACGATCCCCTGACCTGCGTTGCCCGCGGCTGTGGTAAGGCCTTGGAGGAAATGGACACGCTCGGAGATGTGTTCGCGAACGAATAGCTCGCGTTCGGACCGAAACATCGCAACTTGGGGTCGCTCGTACAATGCTTTGTCGCAAATCGATATTGGAGATCCCGACCGCTAGCGGGCACCGGGCTGGATTCGTGCCCGGATCGGCATGTCGCAGGCGTCCCGTTTCCCAACACCGTAACCGGGGTTTGATATGGCTGCCCGGGACACACGAGCACGGTCTTCCGATTTTCTCAGATTAGTGCTGCTGATCTGTCTTTCGGTGATTGTAATGCTCGCCGATCGCCGCACCGAATACCTCGACAACGCCCGATCGATCCTCGCCGTGTTCATCACGCCGCTGCAGTTCATCGCGAGCACCCCGGATCGACTAGGAACCTGGATCCAGGAGGCGTTCACTTCCGAAGAGAGCCTCAACCAGGCGTACACCAGGGTACGCGGCGAAAACATGAAGCTGCGGGCGCGACTGCAACGCATGCAGGCCCTGGAGGCGGAAAACGCCAGCCTGCGCCGGCTCTTGGCGGCGGCGGAAAAGGTCCCCGACCAGGTCCTCATGGCGGAACTCGTGGACGTGAGCCTGGACCCCTACACCCACAAACTGATCGTCAATCGGGGCGTCACCGACGGCATCTACCTCGGCCAGCCGGTCCTGGATCCGGAAGGCGTGATGGGTCAAGTGACGGAGACCATGCCGTTCACCAGCGCCGTGACCCTGATTACGGATCCCAGTCACGCGACGCCGGTACAGGTCGAGCGCAACGGGCTGCGCGCCATCACTTTCGGCACCGGAACCGCGGACAAGCTCAAGGTGTCCTACTTGACGCACAACGCCGACATCAAGATCGGGGACGTCCTCGTCACATCGGGAATGGGTGGTCGATTCCCGGCCGGCTATCCGGTTGCCGAGGTCATGGAGATCGTGCGCGACGCCAGTGAGGCGTTTCTGCGCATTTCAGCGAAACCGGTCGCGCGCTTGGAACGCTCAAAGCATATCCTGCTGGTGTGGCAGGGTATTCAGAAGGATTTTTCCGAAGAAGATTTCGGGGAGGGCGAATGAGCAGCTCGCGCTGGCTCATCGTCGTACTCACGTTCGTCGTCGCCTTTGTGTTGAATTTGATCCCCCTTCCCGGATGGGTGCTCCCGTACCGGCCGGACTGGGTGGTGCTGGTATTGATCTACTGGTGCCTCGCCATTCCAGACAGGTTCGGCACCGGAGCCGGGTGGTTTGTCGGCCTGCTGGTCGACGTCAATAACGCCAATCTCCTCGGTCTGCACGCCCTTGCGATGGCTGCCTTGGGGTATGTTACCAGCCGATTGCATCTGCGGATCCGCATGTTTCCGTGGTGGCAACAGTCCCTGAGCGTGTTGTTGCTACTCTTCTTTTACAAAGGTCTTGTAGGATGGATGCGGAGCCTGCTCGGCGAACTTCAGTTCGATTGGATGTATTGGATGTCCAGTATCATTGGTGTGCTGATCTGGCCATGGTTGTTCATAGTCCTGCGGGATGTCCGCCGGTACGCACGGATCACGTGAAATGGACGAACTCACACTAAAAGACTATTTGCGGGAGACGAGCATCATTCAGTCAAGGCTGGTGTTCGCCGCGGTGATCGGGGTTGCCTTAGTGGCGGCCCTGGTGATCCGCCTGTTCTATCTGCAAGTCAATCAACACCAGCACTACTCTACGCTCTCGCGGGACAACCGCATCCGGCTGGTCCCGATTCCACCGGTGCGCGGGCAGATCTACGACCGCAGCGGAGTGATCCTCGCCAAGAACATCCCTGTCTACACGCTGGAAGTGATTCCCGATCGAGTGCACGACATGGACGCCCTCCTACAGGAAGTCGGACAGTTGGTCGAAATCAGCGAACGGGACCTGGAGCGCTTCAATGAGACGCGGCACGCACGTCCCGGGTTCGAGGCGCAGACGCTGAAGGCGGGCCTCACGGACGACGAAGTCGGTCGTTTTGCCGTCAACCAGCATCGCTTCCACGGGATCGAGCTGCGTGCGCGCTTGCAGCGGTATTATCCCCTCGGCGAGGAACTGGTACACGTCGTCGGCTACGTCGGACGCATCAGCGAGGCGGATCTGCGCCGTATCGACCGTTCCGCCTACCGGGGCACCGATTACATCGGGAAACTGGGTATCGAGGACCGTTACGAAGACATCTTGCTCGGGAAGGTCGGTTACGAACAGGTGGAAACCAACGCGCACGGGCGCGTCGTGCGGACACTGGCGCGGACCAGTCCGGTCGCGGGTCGCAACGTCCACTTGAACGTCGACACCAAGCTGCAAAAGGTGGCGAGGGAGAGTCTGGGAGATTACGAGGGTGCGGTGGTGGCGATCGAGCCCGATACCGGGGCGATATTGGCGTTCGTCAGCAATCCCGTGTACGACCCTAATCCGTTCGTGAACGGGATAGACACCAAATCCTACAGACTGCTGCGTGAATCGGAGTCGAGGCCGCTGCTGAACCGGGCCTTGAACGGGCGCTATGCGCCGGGTTCCACCATCAAGGGCCTTTTTGCGCTGGCCGCACTGGAGAATCAGCGTAATCCCAACACCTCCGTGTATTGCCCGGGTTGGTTCTCCCTCAAGGGCAGCCGGCACCGGTATCGATGCTGGAAGCGGGCGGGACACGGATGGATGAATCTGCATAACGCAATCGTGCAATCCTGCGACGTCTATTTCTACCAATTGGCGCACTCGTTGGGCATCGACAAACTGCACGAGTTTCTCTCGCGTTTCGGCTTCGGTCGGGTCACCGGCATCGACCTGAAGGGGGAACCGAGCGGCCTGGTCCCCTCCAGAGAATGGAAACGCCGCGTCAAGGGACAGCCCTGGTATCCCGGTGAAACCGTCATCACCGGCATCGGCCAGGGTTACACCTTGGTGACGCCGCTGCAGCTGAGTTTGGTCACCGCCACCCTGGCCAACCGCGGCGTACGTGTGGGGCCAAGGTTGGTGCAGAGCATCGAAGATCCACAGGGGAAGGTGCGCACTGCATCTCAAGCCGAGCCGCAGCAGATGATAGAGGTGGGAAACCCCGCGTACTACGACACCGTCGTGGCGGCCATGCAGGACGTCGTCCATGGGCGGCGGGGCACTGCGAGGCGCGTCGGCTTGGATGCCGATTACACGTTCGCCGGCAAGACCGGCACCGCACAGGTCGTCGGCATCGCTCAGGGCGCGCGCTACGACGAGGAGAAAATTCCCGAGCGTTTTCGCGATCACTCCTTGTTCATAGCGTTTGCGCCCGTGGAGAAGCCCCGAATCGCGATCGCCGTGATCGCAGAAAACGGTGGTAGCGGCAGCCGCACCGCGGCGCCGATTGCACGGCGGGTGATGGATTACTACCTGACCGGCACGGCGCCGCCCCTGGAAATCGAGAAAGGCACGATCACGCGTTTGCGCGATGGCAGATCCGATCAAACGTGACGAATTCTGGCATTTGGATCCGCCGCTTCTGGCCGGCCTGATCCTGCTGTGCGGATTGAGCCTACTGGTCCTCTACAGCGCCGGAGGGGAGGACTCGTCGGTGATCATGCGCCAGGGCCTGCGCATAGCGGTCGGCTTCGGCGTCATGGCGGCGTTGGCGCAGGTGCCGCCGGAGACCCTGTCGCGCTGGTCTCCGCACATTTTCGGCGTCGGTGTCGTGCTCCTGGCCTTGGTGTTGCTGGTGGGGATCGTGGGCAAGGGTGCCCAGCGGTGGTTGGACCTGGGTTTGTTTCAGTTCCAGCCCGCGGAGATCATGAAGCTCGGTGTACCGATGATGGTCGCGTGGTTGTTGACGCGGCACACGCTGCCGCCAAGCCTGCGGGAGCTGGCGATTGCCCTCGCCGTGGTAGCGGCGCCGGTCCTGTTGGTCGTGCTTCAACCCGATCTCGGCACCGCCGTACTCATCGCCGTTTCCGGGCTCATCGCCATTTTTCTTTCCGGGTTGCGATGGCGGTACATCATCGGCGCCTTGAGTGTGCTTGCCGCCGCCGGGCCCTTGATCTGGTCTTTACTGCACGAGTATCAGCAGCGACGGATCGTGACGCTGTTCGACCCCTGGTCGGATCCCCTGGGCGCGGGTTATCACACGATCCAATCCATCATTGCGGTCGGGTCCGGGGGTGTCTACGGCAAGGGTTGGTTGAACGGGAGCCAGTCCCAGTTGGAATTTATCCCCGAGCGCGGCACGGATTTCGTGTTCGCCGTGTTCGCCGAGGAGTTCGGTCTGATCGGCGCCGTATTGCTGATCGTGTTGTACATATTTGTGGCCGGGCGCGGTTTGTACATCTCTTTTTACGCGCGCGACACGTTCTCGCGACTGGTGGCGGGCAGCCTGGCATTGACATTTTTCTTCTATTTGTTCGTCAATATAGGTATGGTCTCGGGCATCCTGCCTGTAGTCGGCATTCCGCTTCCATTGATCAGTTACGGAGGCACGTCGATGGTCACATTGATGGCGGGTTTCGGTATCCTCATGAGCATACAAACGCACAAAAAATTCATGCCGAAATGATCAGTCGCGCAAGACTCTGGATCTTTTTCGCTTGCCTCGTCGTCACCGCCCCGGGGGCGCGCGCCTCGAATCTGGCCGAACATCCGCTTCTCCAGGGCATCATCGAGAATTTGGTGACCAAGCACGGGTATCCGCAACGGGAATTGGCGCAGGTGCTCTCCGAAGCGCGGCTGCAGCCGCGCGTGGTGGAGGCGATCAAGACGCCCTACGAGGCGCTTCCCTGGCACCGCTACAGAAAACTTTTCGTGACCGACGCTCACGTCAACGACGGCATCGATTTCTGGGGGCGCCACCGAGTGAGTTTGGAGCGGGCGGCGCAACAATACGGCGTGCCCGAGCACATCATCGTCGCGATCATCGGTGTTGAGACGCGATACGGTCGCAACCTAGGGCGACATCGCGTACTCGATTCTCTGGTGACGTTGGTGGTGCAGTATCCCCGCCGCCGGGGATTCTTCAGCACCGAACTGGAGCAGTTCTTGCTGTTGACCCGGGAGGAGGGGCTGGACCCGCGCGAGATCAGGGGATCGTACGCGGGAGCCATGGGATTCCCACAGTTCATTGCCAGCAGCTATCGACGCTACGCGGTCGATTTCGACGGCGACGATCGCCGGGATCTCATTACGCAGATGGACGACGCCATCGGCAGCGTCGCCAACTATCTGCATCGCCACCGCTGGAAGCCGGGACAACCCATAGTGGGTGACGCCGAGGTCACGAAGACGCATGTTGCCGACCGCTACGTCTCCGACAAACTCAAGACCAACAGCACTTTGGGGAAATTGATGAAAGCCGGAATCAACACCGGCGTGGCGTTGAATGGATCCAGCCCGGCTACGCTGATAAAGCTGGAAAACCCGGACCGGGTCGACTATCGCATCGCGTTCGAGAACTTCTACGTCATCACGAAATACAACCGCAGTATCCACTACGCCATGGCCGTTTTCGAACTCAGCGAGGAACTTCGTAAGCGGCGGGTATCGGGTTAGGCATGCAGCGGGCGGCGTGGATCATCGCGACTTCGTGGGCCGTGTGCGCCTGCGTGGGGGATCCCGGCGGCGGATACTATAAGCGCGACGGTCCTCCTCGGCACGACGAAGCGAAGTTGTCTGGGGTTCGCGACGCGGTGCCCCGAAAGGAGCGCTTGACGGAAACCGGTAACGATCCGTATTCGGTAAATGGTAAGACCTATCATCCGTTAAAACACGCGCCGGGTTACCGCCAACGCGGTGTCGCGTCGTGGTACGGGCGCATGTTTCACGGTCGGCGTACCTCGAGCGGTGAACGCTACGACATGTACGCCATGACCGCCGCACACCGAACGCTGCCGCTGCCGAGTTACGTTAAGGTCCGGAATCTGGAAAACGGCAGAGAGGTCACGGTCCGTGTCAACGACCGCGGGCCATTTCTGCACAATCGGTTGATCGATCTGTCCTATGTCGCAGCGCATCGACTGGGGATCGTGGGCAGCGGAACCGGGTTAGTGGAGGTGTCCGCCGTGATGCCCGGTGCGGTGAAAAAAACGCCGCAACCGCGTAGTATCGCCGTCGGTAACGTGCCTGCGAGTCCTCCCGTCATCTATATACAAGTCGGTGCGTTCACACAGCGCCACAACGCCGAGAGTATGCGTCACCGGCTCCAGGACCATGCGCACGGTCCGGTGGTGCTGCAGCACGCGCGGATGCATCGACGCAATATCTATCGTGTTCGCGTCGGCCCGATCGCCAGTGTCGACCTGGCGGATGAAATCGTAGTGCGTATGCAGCGGCAAGGGTACGACCCCAGGTTGATCATCGAATGAAACGGGCGTCGACAGCGAGACGGATGCTTGAACGCTTGCTCATCCGGACGACGCTGGTTTGTGTCGCGGTCCTGGTCGGGACCACGCGTGCCGACACCCTCCCGGAACTGCTCAGGTCCAGTGTTCCGCCCCCGGAACTGACGGCGAACACGTGGGTGTTGATCGATTACGACACCGGTTGGGTACTGGCGGAAAAAAGCGCCGATACCCGTATTGAGCCTGCCAGTCTCAGTAAGCTGATGACTGCTTATGTTGTATTCCACGAGATACGCAAAGGAAGTTTGAAGCTCGAGGATCTTGCGCATGTCAGTGAAAAGGCGTGGCGAACCAAGGGATCGCGTATGTTCATTCGCGTCAATACCAAGGTCTCCGTGGAGGACCTGTTGCAAGGACTGATCATTCAATCTGGTAACGATGCGGCGGTGGCGCTGGCGGAGCACGTGGCCGGCACGGAGGCTGGATTCGCGGAGTTGATGAACCAGTACGCGCGCGCGCTGAATCTGCAAAATACCCGTTTTACCAACGCCCCGGGCCTGCCGGACGAGGGGCATTACAGCTCCGCGCGGGACATATCGGTGATTGCCGCGGCGATCATCCGGGAATTCCCGGAATTTTACGGTTGGTATTCGACCAAGGAATACACGTACAACGATATTACGCAGCAGAACCGCAATCTGCTGCTGTGGCGCGACGAGGCCGTCGACGGCGTGAAGACGGGTCATACCAGTACCGCCGGGTACTGCCTGGTGGGATCCGCCAGGCGCGACGACATGCGCCTGATCGCCACGGTGACGGGGACGTCCAGTCCCAAACAGCGAGCCCGGGAAGTACACGCCCTGCTCAAATACGGTTTTGCCAGCTACGAGTTGAAGCAGGTGTTCGAATCGGAGCAAGCCGCCGACCAGATCAAGGTCTTCAAAGGAAGCACCGATCGGCTCCTCCTGGGATCTCCGCGTCCGGTGTATGTTACTGTACCGCGCGGCAACGCGGAATCGCTCAAGGCCGTCATCAGCCGACCTCCTTACGCAGAGGCTCCGATTCGGGCAGGGCAGGCCTTGGCGAGCGCACAAATCAAGTATGGAGATAACCCATTGATGGAGGTGCCGTTGGTCGCCTTGAGTGAGATCGTCGAAGGCAGCTGGTGGCAGCGGGCGATCGACACCGTTCTGTTATGGTTTGAGTGAGTCGAAATGAAAGAGCTATTTAGTGACGTGGTGTACGCCTATGTGAACGGGGACTTTGTCGCGCCGGAAGCGGCGAAGATTTCACCGTTCGATCGAGGAATGGTCTTCGGTGACGGTATTTACGAAGTTGTGCCGGTGTACGGCGGCAGGGCCTTTCGCTGGGAGGAACACCTCGAGCGGCTCAACCGGAACCTGGAAATCGTCGGCATACGCGTACCGATGTCTAACGAGCAGTGGACCGGGGTCTTCGACAGGCTGATGTCCCGCGCCGCGGACGCAAACCATTATCTTTACCTGCAGGTCACCCGCGGTGTGGCGCCCCGCAACCACGTCTTTCCCGACGCGATCGAACCCACGGTGTTCGCCTTCGTCCAGAAACTGGCACCCGTCTCTTCGGATCTGCTCGAAGTCGGCGCCAGGGCGGTCACCGTGACCGACTTTCGATGGCATCGCTGCGATATCAAGACGACGTCGCTCATCGCCAACGCCTGGCTGCGGCAACAAGCCAAAGAGCAGGGCGCGGTCGAGGCGCTTCTGGTGCGCGACGGCGTAGTGACCGAAGGCGCGGCCACCAACGTGTTTGCGGTAATCGACGGGGTCGTGCGCACGGCGCCCCAAGGTCCCCAGATCTTGCCGGGCATCACCCGTGATCTCGTGATCGAGCTCATGTTGCAGGCCGGCATCCGCTGCGAAGAGCGCACGTTCACGAAAGCGGAGATGGCGCAGGCCACGGAAGTCTGGATTACCAGTTCCACCAACGAAGTGATGCCGGTGACCCGGATCGACAACGCCAAGGTGTCCGACGCCCGTCCCGGTCCCGTATTTCAGCGGGTACACGAGCTGTTTCAGCAATTCAAGGCGGAGTATTGCACAGATGCGAGGCGGGATGTCGGCTGAAATCGGTAGCGATGGCGGACAACGATCCGGACCCCTGGATCTTCTGGAATTTCCCTGTCGCTTCGAGATCAAGGCAATGGGCCGGCGCACTACCCGCTTCGACGCCCTGGTGCAAAACATCGTTTCTCGCCATATAGAATCCGACGATCTGCTCCTCAGCCAGAGACGCTCGAGCCGGCACGGAAAATACATCTCCGTTACCTGCATCATACGCGCAACCAGCACCCGCCAGATCCGAGCTATTTATGCCGATCTCGCCGCCTGTCCTGAGGTGTTGATGACTTTGTAGCACGCATCCGGTGACGCGAGAGCCCAACGACATACGCATACGCGACCTGGGGCTGATCGATTACGTTGCGGCCTGGGAACGCATGAAGGCCTTCAATTCCAGCCGCTGTGCGGACACCGCCGACGAGTTCTGGTGGTTACAACATCATCCGGTCTACACACAGGGTTTGAATTGCCGCGCGACCACCCTTACAGCCACCGACATCCCCATAGTCGCGAGCGACCGCGGCGGGCAGATGACGTATCACGGTCCCGGGCAGCTGGTGGGGTATGCGCTGATCGACATAAAGCGTCGCGGCAAGGGCGTGCGGTGGCTGGTCAGTCTGTTGGAGCAGGCCGTCATCGATCTGCTCGAGGGGTTTCAAATTCGCGGAGAGCACCGGCCCGGGGCCCCGGGGGTGTACGTGCGGCAGAGAAAAATCGCCGCCCTCGGCCTGCGCGTCCGCAGGGGCTCCAGCTACCACGGTTTGAGCGTCAACGTCGATATGGATCTGCAGCCGTTCCAAAACATCGACCCCTGTGGATACAAGGACCTGGAAGTGACCCAATTGCGGGACCTGGGCGTTTCGGTGTCGATAGACGGAGTGCGGGAGCGGCTCGAGGATCACGTCCGCAGGCTGCTGCGGGAATTTGCCTGACACCGGAACAAGTCAGACGAAGCTCGAATCCGATCTCGAGTTACACCTCGGCCCGGGTTTTTGCCGATTCCCAAACGTGTATCGCTTTTTTCCGGGCCCCGCCTCCGCGATAGCCGCCGAATTCCCCCACGTCGCGGATCACCCGGTGGCAGGGTATGAGGAAATGGATGGGGTTGCGCGCGACCGCGTTGGCGACGGCGCGGGCGGCGCGCGGTGCGTCCAGGTGCCGCGCCAGGTCTCCGTACGACACCAGCCGGCCGGGAGGTATGCGCAACAACGCCTCCCAGACCTTGATCTGGAAATTGGTGCCCTTGACCAGCATGTAGAGCGGTCGCCGCAGGTCGCGATCGGGTTTGAAGATGCGCCGAACCACGTTCGAAGTGATGGATGCGTCCTCGCGCAAATCGGCTCTCGGCCACGTCTTTCGCAGATGCGCTATGCCTCCCCGGCGGCCTGAGGCATCGACGAACAGCAGCGCGCAGAGGCCGCGCGAGGTCGTTGCCGCCAGCATTTCTCCAAACGGAGTCGAGTGAAATCCGAAGTGGATGGGCAACCCGGCGCCTAGGCCCTTGTACTCCCCGGGAGTCATGGATTCGCACTCGACGAACAACTCGTGTAATCGGCTGACGCTGGATAGACCGGCATCGTGGGCGGTTTCTAGGGTGCTGGCGGCGTCCCGCAACAGGCGTTTGGTGTGCGCGAGCGTCAGGTACTGCAGGAATCGTTTCGGGCTTATCCCGGCCCAGCGGCTGAAGAGTTTCTGCAGATGGCTTTGGCTCAAGCCCACGTGCCGCGCGATCTGCCCCAGCGTCGGTTGCGCGGGACGGCGGCGTTCGAGATAGCGGATAGCGTTCTCCACCCGCTCGTAATCGCGCAAGATCGTCGGCTGTGTTGGCATCGCCGCCGCAGTTTCCGCCAATGACGGCACCGGCGCAATCCGTTTCCTGCTCAACCGCGCCGCGCCTGGATGTGCCGCGCTTCCTGCAGACGCTCGGGGGTGCCGACGTCGACCCAGACGCCCCGGTATAGCTCGCCGCTGACGCGGTCCCGTTCAGCGGCGTCGGCGATCAGGGGCCCCAACGCGGCGGGGCTGGCGGGCCGATGTTCGAAAAGGCCCCGACGGAACAAGCCGATACCCGAAAACGTCAATCGCGGACCCGAACATTGCTCCAGCCGGCGAACCCTGTTTGCCTCCAGACAGAAATCCCCCCCCGGGTTGTGGGCCGGATTGTCGACCAGCATCAGGTGGGCGAGCCCCGGAAACTCCTGCGGAAGCCGTTCGAAACGGTAGTCGGTCCAGATATCGCCGTTGACCGTGACGAAAGGATCGCTTTGCAGCAGGGGCAGGGCCTTGACGATCCCGCCGGCGGTACCCAGCACGCCATCGGTTTCGTCGGAATAGAGGATGCGTACGCCGTAGCGTTTACCGTCTCCCAGGTGATTCCGGATCAACGCCCCGAGATGGGCATGGTTGATGACAACGTTTCGTATTCCCGCCCGGGCCAGGGCGCGCAGGTGATACTCGATCAGCGCCGCGCCGCCGATACGGATCAGGGGCTTGGGTACGGTGTCGGTCAAGGGGCGCAATCGTTCCCCGCGGCCGGCGGCGAGAATAAAGGCGTCCACGGATTCAGCGGTCCGGCGGTGCGCAGCGCAACAGCAGAGAACGCAAGGACCCGAGTTCGGGATATGCCGCGCACACGTCGACGAGATATCGGTGCACCGTCGGCAGGTCGCCGAGGAAGGACGACTTGCCGTCGCGGTAGTATAGCCGGGAGAAGATTCCCAGTACTTTCAGATGGCGCTGTACTCCCATCCAATCGAAATCTCGAAGAAACCGCCGTTCATCGTCGCCCACCGGCAGACCCGACTGCAGCGCCAGATGGTAATACCCCAGCGCCCAGTCGTTCACCCGCTCCTGGGGCCAGCGGACGTAGCAATCGCGGAGCAGGGACACGAGGTCATAGGTGATCGGTCCGACTACCGCATCCTGGAAATCCAGGATTCCGGGATTGTTGCTTGGTGTCACCATGAGGTTTCGGGAATGGTAATCCCGGTGTACCCATACCTGCGCTTGTGCCTTTGCGTTTTCACAGAGCATGGAAAACGCATGATCTACGATGCGATGCTCGTCCGTGCTCAAAGTCCGCTGTAGATGGTATGCGACGTACCATTGTCTGAAGAGCTCCATTTCTTGCGTGAGCGCGGCGTCGTCGTAAGGCGGAAATCCTTCGGGGTCGGTGAAGGTCCCGGTCTGCAGTACAATCAGCGCGCCGAGGGCATCGCCGTACAAACGCTCAACCGTGTCCGGCGCCAATGACTCGAGGTAGGTTATCGAGCCGAGATCCGAGAGCAGGAGAAACCCATGTTGGACGTCGGTAGAAACGATTTCTGGAACGTTGAGGCCAATGTCCAGGAAGCGTCGCGCAGTGTGGAGGTACGCCCGCACGTCTTCCTTCTCCGGCGGGGCGTCCATGACGATGTAAGAGGTCGCGTCCGCGCACACCCGGAAATAACGGCGGAAACTGGCGTCGGACGAAGCCACGGAAATATCGAGCCCTTGGCGGCCCAGGGCTTGCTCCACCCAGGCGGTCAGCGCATTCAACCTTTTATCCAATAGGCGAGACCCCTATAATCGCCGACAGAAACAAGCGGCGCGCCCGCTCCGCGGGTGCGAATAAGCATCAAACACGATCACACCGTGTACCAACATAACTATAAAGGTCTTTGATTCTATGCGATTTTGCTCCCCGGATGACAAGCTGGCCACGGCTACTCGGCGCGCGGTCCGCACTTTTGGTCTTGCCGTACTGGGATTGACTTCGGCCGCGTTCCAGTCCCACAACGCGGTCGCGGCGGAAGAGATTTGTGCCCCGGATGTAATAACGCTGCCGCGACCGGGTCCGCCGCCGGAACAGCCGGGTGGCCCGCTGCCCGTCGAGTTGGAGGGCGACGAGGTGGAATCGGTGAAAAAGGACACGGTCACCATGAAGGGAAACGCGATTCTGAAACGCGGTCGTCAGACCCTGTCGGCGGACCAGATCAGCTACCACCGGCCGACGGACGAAATCGAAGCCGAGGGCAACGTCGTTCTCCACACCCAGACCGGAGACAGGCTGCGCACGTCCGCGGTCAAGATGCAGGTGGAGACCTTCATCGGCGAGTTGGAAAATGCGGAATACCGTCTGGCGAAACGCGATCGCATTCCCGAAGATCCCAATCAGGCATTCGTGAATGCGCGAGGAACCGCGGACAAGATCTACCTGGAGGGTCCTGATGTCATGCGGCTGGAAAACGTCGCCTACACCACCTGCGCCGAAGGGCAGGACGACGTATTTCTCACCGCCACCGATATGACCCTGGATCAAGCCATCGGCGAGGGAACGGCGAAGAATCTCAAGGTGCGGTTCAAGGACGTGCCGATCTTTTACTTCCCGCGCGTCAGTTTTCCCATCAGCGACGAACGCAAGACCGGTTTCCTGTTTCCGAGTATCGGCACCCAGCAGGATTCCGGAATGGTGTTGAAGACGCCCTACTACTGGAACATCGCTCCCAACTACGACGCCACTTTCTATCCCCGCATCTACACCGACCGCGGGGTCCAGATCGGCGCCGAGTTCCGTTACCTGCAACCCAGTGCGGAAGGGTTTGTCTACGGCGAGTACATGCCGTCCGACTCCAAATTCGACGACGACGATCGAGGCGCCTTTACCGTAAAGCACTGGCACCAGCTGGCTTCCCGCTGGCGCTCGAGGGTGGATGTGCAGTGGGTGTCCGACGAGCAGTATTTCGACGATTTCAGCAACGATATCCAGATTTCGAGCGCCACCTTCTTGCCCCAGTTCGCGGAGGCCGTGTACACGGGCGACCTGTGGAACTTCGAAGGGCGCCTGTTCGCGTACCAGACGGTCGACGAGTTGATCCCCGAATCCAGAGAACCCTACGATCGGCTTCCGCAACTGCGGGCGGTGAGCAAGTTCCCCAAAGGTCCGTACGGCCTGCGACCGCGCGTGGAAACGGAGCTGGCCAATTTCGAGCACGACGAGTTGGTCAACGGCTGGCGCTGGGACATCACACCGTCGGTGCGACT
>CAMYIN010000038.1 GCA_947258495.1 uncultured Gammaproteobacteria bacterium | reverse complement strand
ACACCACGGCGCCGCCCCCGGCCATCGCCGCCGCCACCAGGGAGGCGTTACGCATCGTTCGCGAGGAGCCGTGGCGGCGGCAGCGACTGCACGACCTGGTACGGCGATTCCGGCGCGGGGCGGCCGAGCTCGGCCTGCCGCTGGGCGATTCCTCGACCCCCATCCAGCCGGTCGTTGTCGGCGCATCGGAACGCGCGCTGGCGTTGAGCGGCGCATTGAAACGGGCGGACATCCTCGTGACCGCGATTCGCCCTCCCACGGTGCCGGCGCACACGGCGCGGCTGCGGATCACGTTTTCCGCCGAACACCGCGAGGACGACGTGGATCGACTCCTCGACGCCCTCGCTAGGGCGCGCGAGTTCCGCGGACAATGACGGTCGCGGCGCACGCGCGATTCGTGTTCCTGCACGGTTGGGGCGTGAATCGCTGTGTCTGGCGGCCCGTCATCGATTTGTTGGCGCCGGAGCACGAGGTCTACGCCCCGGACCTGCCCCTCGAAGGCGGGGACAGCGCGACCGGAGGTGTCGACGCCTTAGGGGATATGGCGGGCACGATCGCCGCATCCACGCCCGCTCCCGCGGTCTGGGTCGGGTGGTCGCTGGGGGGGCTGGTGGCGCTGCAGGCGGCGCTGGCCCGTCCGGCGCAGGTTGTCGGCCTGGTGCTGGTGGGCTGCACCCCCAAGTTCGTCGCCGACGCCGGCTGGAAACACGGCGTCGCCGCCGAGACCATGGACGGTTTTCACGACGAGTTCCGCCGCGATTACGCTTGCGCCCTGACGCGATTCCTGCTCCTGCAGGCCGGTAAAACCGGCGGCAGCCGGAAGTTGGCGCGTCGCATGAGCGAATTGATAAGCGACTGCGGACATCCCGCCGAGCGGGCCCTGCGGCGGGGACTGGCAATACTTAAAGACAGCGACCTGCGTCCGCTATTGCCGCGATTGCGCGTTCCCACGCACGTGATCCACGGGCGATCGGATCGGCTGGTTCCGCCGGCCGCGGCGGAGTTCCTGGCCGCCACGATACCGCAGGCGCACCTCTCCTGGGTCACGAGCGGGCACGCGCCTTTTATAACCCGGCCGCAGGAATTCGTCCGCTTGTTGGGAGCTTCCCGTGCCTGAGACCTCGTACCGGTGTCTCGACAAGCGGCAGGTCCGCCGCGCGTTCGAACGTGCGGCTCGCACCTACGACGCCGCCGCGGTGCTGCAGCGTCGCCTCGCCGACGAGATGCTGTCGCGCCTCGCGGTCGTAAAGTTCGAGCCGAAGACGATTTTCGACGTCGGTTGCGGCACCGGTTACGCGCTTCGCCTGCTGCGGACGCGATACCGGCGCGCGGCGGTGTTCGGACTCGATATCGCCCCGGCCATGCTGGCGCGGGCGGACAAGGGGCGGCTCTGGTTTCGATCCAAGCGTCTGATAGCCGGTGACGGTGAGTGCCTGCCGCTCCGGGACGGGTGTGTCGATCTGTTGTTCTGCAACGCGACCCTGCAGTGGTGCGACCTGGATACGACGCTGCGTGAATTCGCGCGGGTCCTGGCGCCGGAGGGCTTGTTGATGTTCTCGACCTTCGGACCGGATACCCTCCGCGAACTCAGGCTGGCCTGGAAGCAGGTGGACAAAAACGTGCACGTGCACACCTTTTTCGACATGCACGACATCGGCGACTCCCTGACACGCGCGCAGTTCCGGGATGCCGTCGTCGATGTGGACTACGCCACCTTGACCTACGCAAGTGTCCGCGATCCCCTGCTGGACCTGAAGCGGATCGGTTCCAGCAATTCGGCGCAGGATCGCGCACGCGGACTGCTAGGCAGAAAACGCTTCGAGCGCTACCGCCTCTGCATGGAGACGCTCAAAGACGCGGACGGACGTTACCCCTGCACCTATGAAATCGTCTACGGCCACGCCTGGGCGCCGGCGCACCGCGCACTGCGAGGCGGAGACGGCACGGTGGCGATTCCCGTCTCTCAGATCCGGCGGAGTTGATATGGGTTTGCGCGTATTCGTGACCGGGACCGACACCGAGGTCGGCAAGACCGTGGTCGCCGAAGCCCTGGTGCGGCGTTGTGTGGGCGAGGGATTGCGCATCGCAGTGATGAAACCGGTCGCCAGCGGCTGCCGGACCACCCGCGTCGGGCTGCGCAACGCGGACGCCGAACGCTTGATCGCGGCCAGCAACGTACCGGCTCGCTACGAGACCGTGAATCCTTACGCCTTCGAGGCCCCGGTCGCTCCACACCTCGCCGCCCGCCGCGCGGGGGTCGAGATCGAAATGCCGCGCATTCGTGCGTGTTTCGACGAACTCGACGCGGCGGGAGACGGCGTAGTGGTGGAGGGGGTTGGCGGTTGGCGGGTGCCGTTGGCCGGCGACATCGACGTCGCGGACCTCGTCGTGTCACTGGAACTGCCGGTAGTTCTGGTGGTCGGCGTGCGTCTCGGTTGCTTGAACCACGCCTTGTTGACCGCCGATGCGGTCCGCGGTGCCGGCGCGGAATTATTCGGATGGGTCGCCAACTGCATCGACCCGGAGATGGAGCTTGCGTCCGAAAACATCGAGAGCCTGCGCGCGCGCTTGCCGGGACCGTGTCTGGGCGCCATACCCTACCTGGGGGACGCCGCGGCCATTACCGCTGCGGAAGCGTATTTGACGCGTCTGCGTTGCGAGTGACGGCGTAGCACCGACGGCGGCAACGACACGCGGGGCCCGGAACTCGACCGCGGCGCGCTTGTCTATTCGAGTCAATAAAAACCTAAAGTTGACGGTGTTGAAGGGTAATTTTCGCTGTGATAGTGTGCGCGCGCGGCCCACGGAACCGCGTCGCGCGGCGGAGACAACAACACCGGCCGAGACCCCGGGAGGCGACTTTCAGGCTTTTATCCGCAGAAATACCGCCATGACCCCGCGTGACATGGGCGTCGTGGTCATTTGTTTCGCGGTGGTCGCGGTGACAATCAGCCTGAGTTTCCTTGCCCTGGGTTTCTGGTTGATCCTTCCGTTCGCGGGTCTGGAGGTCCTGGCGGTCGCGATGGCGGTGGCATTCGCCGTTCGCGGCGCGTCGGATTACGAATCGATAACGGTGACCGAAGACACCGTGGAAATCGTGCAGCACCGTCGCGGTACGACCGAGACCCACGCGTTCCAGAGATACTGGACGCGGGTGAGACAGCAGCAGGGTGCGGGCAGGTTGCAACCCATGCGCTTGCTGATTGGATCACACGGCAGATATGTAGCCATAGGATCCGCGTTGACCGAGGAGGCAAAGAAACAACTTGCGCGGCAGTTGAGCGATGCAATGCGGCGCCCACTCGCGTAAGTTCACAACGAGTTTCGGAGTAAACGACATATGTCACCGTTTCGAGTAAGCACAGCCGTCGCATTGGCCTGGAGCGGCGCCGCGTTGAGCGTTGCGCCCGTACCGGCAAATGCCGCCTGGGGACTGAACCTGCCGACCCCGGTGTCGCCGATCGGTCGGGAAATCCTGGAACTGCACAATCTGATCATGCTCATCTGCCTGATCATCTTCATCGTGGTGTTCGGGTTCATGTTTTATTCCATCTACGCTCACAGAAAGAGCACAGGCCGCGAAGCCGCGACCTTTGCCCACAGTACCAAGGCCGAGGTGGTGTGGACGGTCATCCCCTTTATTATTCTCATCGGCATGGCTATACCTTCGACGGCGACCCTGATCAACATGGAAGACACCTCGAAATCCGATCTTACGATCAAAGTCACTGGCTACCAGTGGAAGTGGCAGTACGAGTATCTGGATCACGACGTGAGTTTCTACAGCTCCCTGGCGACGCCGAGGGAGCAAATAGTGGGATTGCAGCCCAAAGGCGAACATTATCTGCTCGAAGTGGACAACCCGCTGGTGATACCGACGAACAGAAAGATCCGCCTGCTGGTGACCGCGAACGACGTGATCCACGCCTGGTGGGTGCCGAAATTCGGAGCCAAGAAGGACGCCATTCCCGGCTATATCAATGAGCTCTGGACCAAGGTCGAGACCCCGGGGACCTATCGCGGCCAGTGCGCCGAGCTCTGCGGCAAGGATCACGGCTTCATGCCCATCGTGGTGGAGGCGAAATCGCCGGAGGAATTCGACGCCTGGCTGGCCGGCCGCAAGCAGGGATCTTCACTAGAACACGCCGCGGCCACGGCCGCCGCCAAGCAATGGTCCGAGAGCGAGTTGATGGCGCGCGGGGAGGAGGTGTACGCCCACTGCGCCGCCTGCCACGGCGTGGACGGCAAAGGGTTGCCCGGCGCGTTTCCGGCCATAGCCGGCAGTGCCGTCGCCACGGGGCCGGTGGAAGATCATCTTACGCTCGTCATGGACGGCAAACCCGGTACCGCGATGCAGGGTTTCAAAGGCCAGTTGTCCGACATCGAGATTGCGGCCGTGGTGACCTATCAACGCAACGCATTCGGCAACAAAGCCGGTGATACGGTGCAACCGTCGCAAGTGCAAAGCCTTCGCTAATACGAATTCGCGCAGTCAGGAGATAACGATATGGCAACGGCAGACGTCGCCCATCACGAAGAACATCACCATCATCCGAGCGGTGTGATGCGCTGGATCACGACCACGAATCACAAGGACATCGGCACCCTGTATCTGTGTTTCTCCCTGAGCATGTTTTTGTTGGGGGGGCTCATGGCGCTGGTGATCCGCGCCGAGTTGTTTCAACCCGGCTTGCAGGTCGTGGACCCGCATTTCTTTAACCAGATGACGACCATGCACGCGTTGCTCATGGTCTTCGGCGCCATCATGCCGGGTTTCGTCGGCTTCGCGAACTGGATGCTCCCGATGATGATCGGCGCCCCCGACATGGCCTTGCCGCGCATGAACAACTGGAGTTTCTGGATCCTTCCGTTCGCCTTCACCATGCTGCTGTCCAGCCTGTTCACGGCCGGCGGCGGCCCGGCGGCGGGCTGGACGCTGTACGCTCCGCTCACCATCCAGGGCGGCATGGGCGTCGACATGACCATCTTTGCCATCCACATGATGGGTATATCCAGCATTCTCGGGGCGATCAACATCATCGTCACCATCTTCAACATGCGCGCGCCGGGCATGACGCTGATGAAGATGCCGCTGTTCGTGTGGACCTGGCTGATTACCGCGTTTCTGCTGATCGCGGTGATGCCGGTGCTGGCCGGGGCGGTGACCATGCTGCTGACGGACCGGCATTTCGGCACCGCATTCTTCGACCCCGCCGGCGGCGGCGATCCCGTCATGTTCCAGCACATCTTCTGGTTCTTCGGCCACCCCGAGGTCTACATCATGATCCTGCCGGCGTTCGGCATCATATCCGAGATCATCCCCACGTTTTCGCGGAAGCCGTTGTTCGGGTACACGGCCATGGTGCTGGCGACGGCGGCGATCGCATTTCTGTCGTTCATCGTCTGGGCCCATCACATGTTCACGGTCGGCATGCCGCTGACCGGGGAGCTGTTCTTCATGTACTCGACGATGCTGATAGCGGTGCCGACGGGCGTGAAGGTGTTCAACTGGGTGTCGACGATGTGGCGCGGCGCATTGACCTTCGAGACGCCGATGTTGTTTGCCGTCGCCGTCGTGTTCCTGTTCACCATCGGCGGTTTCTCCGGGCTCATGCTGGCGATTACGCCGGCGGATTTCCAGTACCACGACACCTATTTCGTGGTCGCGCATTTCCATTACGTGCTGTTCTCGGGCGCGGCGATGGCGATGATGGGCGGGGCCTATTACTGGCTGCCGAAATGGACCGGCCACATGTACGACGAGAAGCTCGGAAAGATCCATTTCTGGCTGACCACCATCTTTTTCAACGTCACCTTCTTTCCGCAGCACTTCCTGGGCCTGGCCGGTATGCCGCGGCGGATACCGGATTACGCATTGCAGTTCACGGAATTCAACGTCATCTCGAGCATCGGCGCATTCGGTCTGGGCTTTGCCCAGCTGCTGTTCGTGTACGTCATCGTCAAGTGCGTGCGCGGAGGATCCAAGGCCACGGATACCGTTTGGGAGGCGCCGCGCGGTCTCGAATGGACCGTGCCTTCGCCCGCCCCGTACCACACGTTCGAGACGCCCCCGAAGATCGCTTGAAGGAGGCATTCACGTGGTGAAACCGGGCTTGCATCGTCAACGTGAGGAAAACACGCGCACCACAGCCGATCTGTCGGTCGATCGCGCGGGCGATGGACCTCACGTTTCGCGCCGTTTGATCGCCAGCGAGGTTCTTCGTAGATGAGCGTCGCAGGACAAGCGCAAGCCTCAAACCGCCGCTTGATCGGCAAGCTGGTGCTGCTGGTGTTCGCGATGTTCGGCTTCGGTTTCGCGCTCGTGCCGCTGTACGACGTGTTCTGCGACATCACCGGTCTCAACGGAAAGACCGGCACCGCGGACGCAAACTCGATAACAAAAGACGCGGTAGACCGAAGCCGTACGATCACGGTGGAATTCACCGGCAACACCGCCGGTGGATTGCCCTGGGAATTTCGGCCCGCGGTGGCGAAAATGCAGGTGCACCCCGGCGCGCTGACTCGAACGAGTTATTTCGCCCGCAATACCAGCGGCCATGCCGGTGTCGGCCGCGCCATACCGAGTGTGACGCCGAGCGAAGCGGCGGCGCATTTCAAGAAGACCGAATGTTTCTGCTTTACCGAGCAGACCCTGGAAGCGGGGGAGCTCAAGGAGATGCCGGTGCAGTTCGTGGTTGAGTCGGACCTGCCTCCGGGGATCAACACCGTCACCCTTTCCTACGCGTTTTTCAACGCGGAAAAGTACGCGCGTCGCACCGCTGACGACGAGGCGCAGGTAAACGCCGCCCGGACCAGCAATATCCGTGGCGACAGAAGTTAAGAAAACAGCTTGAAGATCGAAGAGGAAGACGAATGAGCAGCGCACCTGGCAGCTACTACCTACCGAATCCGAGCGCTTGGCCCATCATCGGATCCATTGGACTCTTTTCGCTACTGTTGGGATTCCTGTTGTTGCTCAACGAGGGATCGGCAGGTCCGTGGTTGATGCTTCTGGGAGCTTGCATCATCGTCGTCATGATGTTCGGGTGGTTCGGTAAGGTCATCCATGAAAGCGAAAGCGGCATGTACAACGAAGATGTGGGCATGTCTTTCCGCATGAGCATGTTGTGGTTCATCTTTTCCGAGGTCATGTTCTTCGCGGCCTTTTTCGGCGCGCTCTTTTACACCCGGGCTCTGGCGGTGCCGTGGCTGGCGGACACCGACATCCTATGGCCGGGTTTCGAGGGCGGTTGGCCGACCGCCGGACCCAAAGGTCCAATGCCCATAGAGGCGGATACCCCGGTTTCGGACCCCGCTGCCCAATTTTCCACTATCGGACCGTGGGGTATTCCCGTTCTCAACACCTTTTTGCTGTTGAGCTCCAGCATCACCGTGACCATCGCTCACCATGCGCTGAAGATGAACTCCCGCGGCAATTTGATCTTGTGGTTGGGCGTGACGGTTTTGCTCGGCGTGATATTTCTTTACTTTCAGGCGGTAGAGTACCACCACGCCTACTCGGAACTTGGATTGACTCTGGGGACCGGCGTCTACGGCAGCACCTTTTTCATGTTGACCGGATTTCACGGCCTGCACGTGACCATCGGAGCCATCATGCTTACGGTCGTGTGGCTGCGTTGTTTACGCGGACACTTTAAACCGGACAACCATTTTGCCTTCGAGGCCAGCGCCTGGTATTGGCATTTCGTGGATACGGTCTGGGTCGGATTGTTTGTTTTCGTATACGTGTTTTAACCCGAGTCCCGATTCCGGGCGGCCGCGCGGCGACGGATTTCGCGTAGTTGGGGAGAAACTCACTTCGGCGCGGTCTGCGCCCACGGCGGGCGAACCGAGTTGGTGGGCTTGATGAACCCGGTATACAGACCCACGCACAGAAAAACGAACAAGATGACCCAGATGGAGATCCTTGCTGTCAAAGCCTTCAGCGTGCGTGAACCTTGTCCGCGGTCCTTGACAAGGAAGAACAACCCGGAAAACAGGCTGTACAGCATGAGCACGACGAGTGCCACAATGATTATCTTCGTCCACACCGGGTCGACCTCGAGAGAAACAAAGGGTCGGGATTCTAACAGATCCTGACGCACCCGGATCGCACTGTAACTGCGTATGGCGGATTATCGATTCAAAGCTGGCGTAATACCCACCCTGGCGGTTGCCCTGCTGCTGCCGGCGCTAATCGCTTTGGGTGTCTGGCAATTGAACCGGGCGCAGCAAAAAATGGAATTGCAGAGTGCTTTTGAGTCCCGGGGGCGGCTACAGGAGATCGCAGTCGGTACCGTGAAACTGGATGCAAACGAGCACCACTTCCGGCGTGCACGCGCGCGGGGGATATTCGAGCCGGACCATCAGGTCTTGCTGGACAACCGCGTACACCGCGGCCGCGCCGGCTATCACGTGTTGACGCCGTTGCGCGTGGAGGGCGCGCAGACGCGAATCCTGATCAACCGGGGTTGGATTCCCTGGGGCGACGACCGGCAGGTGTTGCCGAACTTCGACACGCCTGCGGGAACTCTTCGCGTCTCAGGTCGGCTGCGTCGGCCTCTCGAAGGCTATTTTTCCCTCGAGGATGAATCCGATCTGTCGCGCCCGGGGCGCGTTTGGCAGAACCTGGATCTTGCCCGCTACGAGAAGATCACCGGCATGTCGGTGGAGCCGCTGGTCCTGGAACTGGATGGCGGCGCCGCGCAAGAGGGCGGATTCGTCCGCGAGTGGCGCGAGTACACAGACGAATGGACCGCGCGGCATCGGGGATACGCGGTACAGTGGTTCTCCTTGGCGGCCGCCCTCGTAGTGATCTACGTTGTCGTGAATCTGCGTCGCGGCGAAAACCCCAAAGGAAATCTGAGAGTTTAGTAGTGGTCGAGCGGGTGACCAAAGCAAGCAACAAGCGCAGCCGTACGCAAGTTTGGCTCATCGCATTGGTGTTCGTGCTGCCGATCGCAGCGGCGCTGTTGTGGCGCCCGACCGGCTACGTCAATTACGGTGAATTGGTCGAGCCCGCGAAATTTATCAAGGACGAGCGCCTTGCAAAATTGGACGGAACCGCGTTCCGCTTCAGCCAGCTGCACAGCAAATGGACACTTCTGTACATAGGTGGTAAGGAGTGCGCCGATGCGTGCCAGCGTAACTTGTACAAGATCCAGCAGGTGCGCCTGGCGCAGACCAAGAACGCGAAACGAGTGCAGAGCGTTTATCTGATCCCCGCGGCGGATCGTCCGCAGGGAGCAAGAATCCTCGTCGATCAGTACCCAAGCGTGATCGCAGTTACTGCCGAGGAGGGCGTTTTCAAGCGCTTGCTGGACCAGTTCGAAGCCGGTGACCGCGCGTCGGCGGCAATCAGAAATCGCATCTACGTAATAGACCCCTTGGGAAATTTGATGATGCGCTATCCTCCGGACGCGGACCCGAGCGGCATGCGCAAAGACTTGAACCGCCTGCTCAAGGTGTCACAGGTAGGGTAATACAATGAAAACCACAATGACCACAACGCGGACGGTGCTTTCGCTTACGAACCTTCTGCTTCAGTACTACGCCTTGACGAAACCGCGTGTGGTATCGCTCATCATGTTTACCGCCATCGTCGGCATGTTTTTGTCCATTCCGGGCATGGTTCCCCTGGAGAAATTACTGCTCGCCACTGTGGGTATAGGGTTGGCCGCCGCATCCGGGGCGGCGATCAACCAGATCCTGGATCAGAAGGCGGATCTGGTGATGGTCCGCACCCGGCGCAGACCGTTGCCGACCGGTCAGCTCCACACCAGACAGGCGTTATTGTTTGCAATCGTCCTGGCAATCTTTTCCATCGTCATCCTGGTGTTTTGGGTGAACACGTTGACCGCGGTATTGACGTTCGCGTCGTTGATCGGATACGCAGTGGTTTATACCGTCTACCTGAAACATTGGACTCCCCAGAATATCGTCATCGGAGGCGCGGCCGGAGCGTCACCGCCGGTGTTGGGATGGGTCGCGGTCACGGGGGAGTTGTCTTCCGACGCGCTGTTACTGTTTCTGATTATTTTTTGCTGGACGCCACCGCATTTCTGGTCGCTGGCGCTATACCGGCGCAAGGATTATGCCAACGCAGGTATACCCATGTTGCCGGTAACGCACGGCAGCAAGTTCACGCGGCTGCATATCCTTCTGTATACTCTGTTACTGTCCGCTGTGACGGTCATGCCGTTCGCGACGCAAATGTCGGGTTGGATATATTTCCTGGGGGCCCTGGTGTTGAACGCACGTTTTGTCGGCTATGCGTACAAGTTGTACGCGGCGTACAGCGACGAACTCGCCAAACGATCCTTCGGTTACTCGATTCAATATCTGGCCATGTTATTCGCCCTGATGCTGGTCGATCATTATCGACAGTTTTTGCCTGGAGTATTGAACGGTTTTTGAAAGATGGCGTCGAGAACCCAGGCCAAGTTCGCCATAGGTGAGTTGGTGCATCACCGTTTGTTCGACTACCGCGGCGTGGTCGCAGACGTTGACCCGCGATTCTCGGGGACCGAGGAATGGTACGAGGAAATGGCACGGTCCAGGCCGCCCAAAGATAAGCCCTGGTATCGGGTGCTGGTGCACGGTGGGACCCACCAGACCTACGTCGCCGAACGCAATCTGGAGCCCGATGAAACGCGGGAGCCCGTCGACCACCCGTTCGTTGCGGTTATTTTCGGCGATTTTCGCGGCGGCCTGTATACCAGGAAAGAAAAGGCGAATTAGCGAGGCGCGCCGTCGGCGGCGACGAATACTTCCCGTACGACGCCCCCGCCAATTATAATAATGAGGGCTGACCGAATTTGCCCGTGGCGGCGCGGAAAGTGCACGGCCATCCGCTGTGCCGCGGCACCATCGTGCGGGCACGTCGGTACTTGGATTTTCGGAGGCGGCGTATGCGTCAAATCTGGCTGCTGGCAGTACTAATGGCGTATCCCTGCGCCGGAATGGCGGACGCCGAACGAATACACCTTGCCGAATACCGGGCGGACCGGGACTGGAAGCCGGAGCACCGCGCGTTGCTGCTCGGGGGAACCGCCCGCATGTACGCCGCCGAAGACACCTACGTATCCGCGTCTCCCCGGGAACCGCTGTTTTCAACGCTACACGAAATATCGAGCGTCTGGCTTCAACCCCTGTCGCTGGGTTCCAGGGAATTCATGGCGGAGCTCGATTTCAAGTTCCGGCAGACGCTGCGCGGAGACCAGTCCTACAGTCGGGCACAGAGCGTCCGCGTAGGTCCGAGGTTCTCTCTGTCGCCCGGCGCCGTGCTCCGGTTCTACTACGGAATATCTCAGGAATTTGCGTCTACGGATACGGGGTTCTTGGATCGCGACGTGGATTCCGAACGTTCGAGTACGGGCATCGCGCAGACCTGGTACATCGGCTCCTGGGATACCGAACTCGAATTGGGTTACGAGTACGAACAAGGCCTGGGCGAAGCGTCGTATGAGGGCGTGCAGGGCCATCGCATCAACCTCAGCGGACGTTTTCCGTTGCCCTGGGGCTTTAACGCCGACGTGGAAGCCGGGATCAGCCGTCACGTCTATCCGGACTATCGCGGCGTGCTCGACCTGCAAAGCGACAGGTTGAGCTTCATCGCGGGAATCAGCCGGCCGTTCGGGCAGCGGCTCTCCGGAAGCCTGCGCTATCTGTACGCCGACGAGGAATTCGGAGACACGCCCGTTGAATATCGACGGCACGCTTGGGGTTTGAACTTGCGATATCGCTATTGAGTGGCCTGAACTCGCAGCTTCCACCCAGACCGCCCACCGGCCCGCATTTCTCACCGGGCGCCCAGCTACTGTTCATGGCACGCCGTTGAGACACCCGCAATTCTGGTTCGATGAAAGTATTACTCAGACCATTGGTACGGCTGGTTGAGAATAGTAATAGTAACTGGGCTATCCCGGTTCCCGGCGGGTCCGGGCACGCCCGAACCTGGGCTTCGCTCGATCCGTAGCTACGGCTACGCATTGCATTCCAACCCGGCGTTCAGCCGCACCCGTTCCGCGCCATCCTCCGGGGTCCTGGTGAGAGATGCAGCGCTTCCCCGGTTGCGCCGAAGCCTGTCGATCAGAACGCCCTCGTCAGCGCGACCTTGGAGGCGCTCGCGTTTGAATGGCCGCATTCCCATACCCGTTTCACGGAGCCGGATTGGGATTGTCTTTGTGGACCAATTCGATGGCGCGCAGGACGTCGTCCGACAAGCGCAGGTTGACACTGTCAAGATCCTCCGCGAGCTGCTCCAGACCCGTGGCGCCGATGATGGTGCTGGTGAGGAACTTGCGGCTGTGGACGTAGGCAAGGGCCATCTGCGCAATATTGAGGCCGTGCCGCTGCGCGATTTCAGCATATCGTTCCGTCGCCGTCAGCGAGCGCTCCGACAGATAGCGTTTGAATTGCTTGAAGAGCGTCAAGCGTGCTTTGGGCGGCCATACACCGCGGCGATATTTTCCGGTGAGCATACCGAATCCCAGCGGTGAATAGGCGAGCAAGCCCACATTCTCTCGACGGCTGATTTCCGCTAGGCCCACCTCGAAGGTCCGATTCAGCAGACTGTAGGGATTTTGAATGCTTACCATGCGCGGCAGCCGAAGGGCCTCGGCGAGACGCAGGTAGCGCATCACGCCCCAGGGAGTTTCGTTGGAGACGCCGATGAGGCGTATCTTTCCCGCGCGTACACATTGATCCAACGCGCGCAAGGTTTCATCCAGGGGTGTGCCCGGGTCCTGCTCATCGTCACCGTCGTACCCGAGTGTCCCGAAATAGTTGGTTTTACGCTCCGGCCAGTGCAGCTGGTAGAGATCTATATATTCGGTGCGCAGACGCCTCAGGCTGCCTTCGACGGCGCTCTGGATATTGGCGTGGTCGAGACGTGTCTGCGCATTTCGAATATGCGGCATCCAGTCGCCGGCCGGCCCGACAACTTTGGTCGCAATCACGATTCTGTCCCGGTGTCCGCGTGCGGCCAGCCAATTGCCGACGATCGATTCCGTCCCGCCGTAGGTCTCCGCGCGCGACGGCACCGGGTACATCTCCGCGGTATCGATAAAATTCACCCCCGCTTCGAACGCCATGTCCAGCTGCCGATGGCCCTCCGTTTCCGTGTTCTGCTCTCCCCACGTCATGCTGCCGAGGCAGATCTTACTCACGGATACGTCCGAATCGCCTAAGTGCGTGTATTGCATAAGGGCCGGCCGCCTACCGCGTGCGGGATCCCCGATGACGGCGGTGCGGGGCGTCGGTGGTACCGGATCGGCGATGCGCAAAATTGTTGAACGGGGAGCGAGTGTCAGTACCGCGGTCCGGGTTGTTGAGGTCGGAGGCGGGCGCGCCGGCGCACGCCCGGCGTGCGTCGCGCATCTCTGTGGAAAACCCGCTTCGGCCGGTCACAATGTTTTCCCGTTCCAACCCCAAAACGTACGGTCTACGTCGGAGAACTCGATATAGACCCTTTCGGAAGCTACGCCGAGATTCTTCTCTATCATCTGGCACATGTGCTTGGAGAGGTCTGCGATGGCGCCCGCCGGCAGGCCGATGGATTTCAGCTCCACAAAAGCGCAAGGCCGGTCGGTAGCCGCGAACGTCATGGCAATGTCGGTATCCACGGACACCATGACGTAGGCCTCGGATTTTCCCAGTCTCTCTGCGATGCACTCGGAGGCGAGTCTGCACACTGCGGATTTTTCTTCCTCGTTCAATGTCTGATTGGTTCGTATTGTTAGGTAAGGCATACGGACTCTCCGATAATTGCCGTCATGAAAGATTTTGCGCCAGCCAGCGAACGGAATAAAGGTCCGATACTGCAGGTCCTGCGAGAAATACTGCGGCGCGGAGACCTGGTGCTGGAAGTAGGCAGCGGCACGGGGCAGCATGCAAGCTATTTCTGTTCACAATTCCCCCATGTTCGTTGGCAGCCCACCGACCTGCCGGGGCGACTGGACAGCATCCGGGCGTTTCAACACGAAGGCGCCCTGCCGAACTTGCTCGAGCCGTTGGACTTGGACCTGTTGCGAGGCGATGCGCCCATCGGCTTCGCCAATGCCGTGGTCTGCATAAACACCGTACATATCGTCAGTTGGAAGGGCGTTGAAAACTTGTTTTCTCTGGCAAACCGCGTGCTGCCGAGCGGAGGGCTGATCTATCTGTACGGACCCTACCGCTACGCCGACCGGGATCTGGAACCGAGCAACGCGCGTTTCCACCAAAGTCTGATGGCGCGGGACCCGGACAGCGGAATCCGGAGTTTTGAGGCGGTGGACGCGCTGGCGCAACGACAAGGACTGACGTTGGAGCAGGATCGACCCATGCCGGCGAACAATCGGTCGATATGGTGGCGGAAATCGTGAAAACGCGAACTTGTCGCTCCATCATAGCGATTGCAGAAACCGGTAGACCTGCGACCATAGTTCCGCGCCGCCTTTGGCGAACAGGTCCCGGTGCCCTGCCCCGGGTACGTCGTAGCGCACCAGTCGGGTCTTCGCCGCGGCCTCCAGTTCCCGGCTCATGCCGTACGGCACCACGGTGTCGTTCTCACCGTGCACCAGCAGGATCGGACATTTCACGCGCCGTATGCGGTCCAGACTGTCGAACCGGAACGGCATCGCTTCTTCTATGATGATCTGATCGGGCGGAAAGATATGACTGACCACTTCAACCATGTTGGTGGGAGCGGAAAACAACATGAGGCCGTGCACGTCGGCGACTGATTCCGCGAGATAGGTCGCCACCGCGCTGCCGACGGACCACCCCGACAGCACCACCCGCAGCTTGGGATGCCTTTCACGCAGCCACTCGTACACCAGTTCGGCATCGGCGTAGAAGGACGACTCCTTGGGTTTTCCTCGACTCGACCCGTAACCCCGATAGTCAAACATCAATACCGAATAGCCCCGGCCTCGCAACGACTCGATCACGTACTCCGAGGCTCGGAGCGTTTCGTTGTTGCCGTAAAAATGGATCACGCAGACATCGTTATCCGGATCTCCGGACGCAAACAGGCCGGAGATCCAGTCACCGTCGTCGTCGCGCGCAGTCATCCAGACGACGTCGGAATGGCTGATTTGCGGCGGTTCCGCATAGCTGAACTGGGCGCCGGCGAACGTGAGTTGCTCGACCTTGCTCAGATTCGAAAAATTTTTCATCCCCGATTTCCGTAATCAGAGGTCTGCCGCGCGTGCCGGATCGCGTCAGCGAGATCGCTGAGCTGCATTTTCTCCATGCGCCGCTGGATGCCTTTCAAGACCTTTCCCACCAGTGCGGGGCCTTGAAAGATAATACCAGTATAGATCTGCAGCAGAACTGCGCCAGCCATGAGTTTATCCCAGGCGTCGTCGTCGTCTTCGATCCCGCCCACGCCTATGATCGGCACCTCACCACCCAGCCTGTTCGCCAGCCGTGCGACGGTATCCGTCGAGAGGGATTTCAGCGGTCGACCGCTGAGTCCACCCGTTTGCGACGCATGGCGCGATCGCAGCGAGGCAGGTCGTTGCAGGGTGGTGTTCGTGGCAATCACCGCGTCCACGCGATGCCGGAGAACGTTATCGGTGATCTGGTCCAGTTCGGGCTCACTCAGGTCCGGCGCGATCTTCAACGCCAGGGGAACGTAGCGGCCGTGTTGCCGGCTCAATTCCGACTGACGCTGCTTCAAGGCCTGCAACAAGTCGTGTAACCTCCTTCCTTCCTGGAGTTCCCGCAACGCGGGTGTGTTGGGAGATGAGACATTGACGGTGACGTAATCCGCGGAGGCGTACACCCGCGATAGGCCGTGCAGATAATCGGCCTCGGCTTGCGCAAGCGGCGTGTCCGCGTTCTTACCGATATTTATCCCCAGCGGAACCGAACCGGGGGCGTTGCGGAGGTTGGCCAGGAAGCGGTCGAGACCGACGCTGTTGAATCCCATGCGATTGACGATTGCCCGGTCCTCATTCAATCGGAACAGTCTCGGTTTCGGGTTCCCGTGCTGCGGCCGTGGCGTGACCGTGCCCAACTCGAGATAACCGAAACCCATCGCCGCGAAGGCTGGAATGGCGGTCGCATTCTTGTCGAAGCCCGCGGCCAGACCCAGCGGATTGGGAAACGTCAACCCCATGATCCTGACGGCGAGGGGCGCTTTCGTTATCGCAGCGGGCGGTTGCAGCAGTCTGAGAAGCACGCGATGTTCGGATGCGCGGCGGAGCAGGCCCAGTACGAGACGGTGACTGGTCTCGGGTTCGAATCGGAACAACAGGAAACGAATCAGGTCTTGCAGAGTCGGGGCAACGCTAATGCGAGATCTCCATGATGTGTGTCCATTATCGGCGACACAAGATATCACAAACTCCGACGTCTTCTCCCGTCTAAAGGCACTCGTCCGCACGCAGATAGCGCCATTGTCCTTCCGGTAGGCCGCCGAGGGCCACGGCGCCGATGCGGACGCGTTTCAGGCCGGTTACCGTAAGTTCCACCTGCTCGCACATGCGACGGATCTGTCGCTTGCGCCCCTCTGTCAAGACGAATCGAAGTTGCTCCGGCTTGATCCGCTCCACGCGGGCAGGTTTCAGGGCGCGCCCGTCCAGGCGCATTCCATGACGCAGTCGACCCAGTTTCCCGGCGGTAATTTCTCCCTGCACGCGGACCAGGTATTCTTTCTCGACGTCCGCGTCCGGACCGATGAGACGTCGGGCAACGCGTCCATCCTGGGTCAATACCAGCAGCCCCTGCGAATCGATATCCAGCCTTCCGGCAGGGGCCAGATTTCTTCGATGATCGGGATGGAAGTCGATCCCCGAACGGTCGCGGCGGTAGCGATTGCGCCGCGCTATCAAGGATACGGCGGTGGAGTAATCCCCCTCCGCTTGGCCGGAGACGACGCCCACGGGTTTGTTCAGAAGTATGGTGACCAGACGCCGCTGGCGCCGCGTCGCCGAAGGCGAGAGAGTGATGATGCAATCCTCGGAGACCTTCGTCCCGAGCTCGGTCACCCGTTTGCCGTCCACCTGCACTTCACCGCGTTCGATGAGCCGGTCGGCCTCGCGCCGCGAACACAAGCCGCGTGTCGCCATGACTCTGGATAACCGTGTCAGTTTCATTCGGGTGTCGCGTGGAACACGCTCGGATTATCCGTACGGCAGGCGGATACGCGAGTGCGCGCTGGGAGCCTGTCCGAGTATTCGTGCTCCTGCTGCGAACGCGGGACAGCGGCCCACTTTGCCGAAGCTTCTCGTCAAATAGCTGGCTGTTCTCCTCGAATCTTCAACCAACTAGTCTCGCTCTCCCACATTCTCGCTTCGGGCAGAATACTCGGACAGGCTCCCAGGCATGATGTCGAGCCAGAGACGGCTAACGCGCGGGCAGACCCAAGTTAGATATTTCCGAGATAGGTTCGGCGTGGTTCCAGAGTTCTTCGAACCGCTGCGCGAATTGCCTCGCTCGGCCCCGGGCATCGAGATTCGCGACCGCTACCGGGGTGTCGATCTGCGGCTGGTGCAAGTAAGCGCGGTCGTCGATGACCAGAAACAGGTCCGTCAACGGCTCGGATTCCGAGGACATTTTTCGAGCGAGGATATGAGTCGCGAAGCGCCGGCACAGCTCCAGCAGGCAACGGTTGCGTTCGATAAAATATTTCTCCTCGCCCACCACGACCTGGACACGGTTATGCAGATCTTGCGCGATCATCCGCGCCAGCGAGTCGCAGGTTTTCAACGCACGGAAAACGGGCGGATCCAGGCGTTGACCACAGATCAACACCCTGCGTCGGGCCTGGTTCAGCAGCGTGACCACCGCTTCATCCAGTTCCTGAGGATTGCCAGCATGCAGAATCGTGGGTGTCGCCGGGGACATGTCAGCGACCTTCCTCGACCTGCTGCTTCGCGTTGCCGATATACGAATGCGGTGACATCCGCAATAAAGATTGCGTCGCGTCCTCGGGCAGACCAAGTTCGCGAATGAATCGATGCAGATCCGAGCGCGAAATTTCGTCGCGACCGCGGGTCAAGGTCTTCAAACGCTCGTAAGGTTGGGGAACACCGTAACGGCGCATCACCGTCTGAATGGCTTCGGCCAAGACCGACCAGTTGTTCTCCAGATCTTCGTTCAGGCGAGCACGGTTCGCTTCCAGCTTGGCGATGCCCTTCAACACAGAGCCGTACGCGAGAAGTGCATACCCGAACGCCATACCGAGGTTTCTCAGCACGGTGGAATCCGACAAGTCCCGCTGCCACCGGCTCACCGGCAGCTTTGCGGCCAGGTGGTCGAAAAGGGCGTTGGCCAATCCCAGGTTGCCTTCCGAATTCTCGAAGTCGATGGGGTTGACTTTATGCGGCATGGTGGACGATCCGACCTCTCCGGCTACCGTCTTTTGACTGAAATAGCCCAGCGCGATATAGCCCCAAACGTCGCGGTTGAAATCGATCAATATGGTGTTGAAGCGGGTAAACGCGTGAAACAGCTCCGCCATGAAGTCGTGCGGCTCGATCTGCGCGGTATGGGGGTTCCACTCCAGCCTGAGGGACTCCAC
>CAMYIN010000037.1 GCA_947258495.1 uncultured Gammaproteobacteria bacterium | reverse complement strand
AGTCGCCGCCGAGGAACAGGGCGTCGCCGCGGACAAGCTTGCGGGCACCCTGCAGAACGACATCCTCAAAGAATTCATGGTGCGCAATACGTACATCTATCCGCCGGAGCCGTCGATGCGCATCGTCTCCGACATCATCGGCTATACCGCTGGCAACATGCCCAAATTCAATTCGATATCGATTTCCGGTTACCACATGCAGGAGGCCGGGGCGACCTGCGTGCAGGAACTCGCGTTTACCCTGGCCGACGGTATCGAGTACGTGCGTTCTGCGATCGCCAGCGGTCTGGACGTGGACGCGTTCGCCCCGCGTCTGTCGTTCTTCTTCGCCATCGGCATGAATCTGTTCATGGAGGCGGCGAAGCTGCGCGCCGCGCGCCTGCTGTGGTCGACGCTGATGCAGGAGATCTTCCAGCCCGAGGACACCCGCTCACTGATGCTGCGCACCCATTGCCAGACATCCGGCGTCAGCCTCACCAGTCAGGACCCGTACAACAACATCATTCGCACCACCATCGAGGCCCTGGCGGCGGTCCTCGGGGGGACGCAGTCTTTACATACCAATTCCTTCGATGAGGCGCTGGCGCTGCCGACCGAGTTCTCCGCCCGCATCGCGCGCAACACGCAGCTGGTGTTGCGCGAAGAGACCGGCGTTACCAAGGTAATCGACCCGCTGGCGGGCTCCTACTACGTGGAGAACCTCACCGCGTCGCTGGTGAAGCAGGCGCGCGAGCTGATCGACGAAGTCGAGGCCATGGGTGGGATGACCAAGGCGGTGGAATCCGGCATGCCCAAGCTGCGCATCGAACAGGCCGCGGCGCTGCGGCAGGCGCGTATCGACCGCGGCGAAGAGGTCATCGTCGGCGTCAACGCGTATCAACTGGAAAACGAACCGCCGGTGGACATTCTCGACATCGACAACACCGCGGTTCGGGAAGCGCAGATCGAGCTGCTGCGGCAGGTGCGGCAGCAGCGGGACGACGCGCGTTGCCAGGCCGCGCTCTCGGCGTTGGCCGCGGCAGCGGAGTCGGGCGATGGCAACCTGCTGGCACTGTCCGTGGACGCCGCCCGCGCCCGCGCCAGCGTCGGCGAGATCTCTGACGCGTTGGAAAAGGTCTATGGCCGTCACCGGGCAGAGATTCGGTCCATCAGCGGCGTCTACGGATCGGCCTACGCCGACGACGCCGACTTTGCGGAAATCAAGGGCGTGGTGGAGGCGTTCGCGCAGCAGGAGGGCCGCCGACCCCGAATCCTGGTGGTAAAGATGGGCCAGGACGGTCACGACCGCGGCGCCAAAGTGATCGCCACAGCGTTTGCGGACATCGGCTTCGACGTCGACATCGGTCCCCTGTTCCAGACCCCCGAAGAGGCCGCGCGTCAGGCGATAGAAAACGACGTCCACGTGATCGGAGTGTCCAGCCAGGCGGCGGGTCACAGAACGCTGGTTCCGCAGTTGATCGCCAAACTGAAGCAAGACGGCGCGGACGACATATTCGTCGTCTGCGGCGGCGTGATACCGCCGCAGGATTATGAATACCTGAAAAGTCAGGGCGTCGCGGCGATATACGGGCCCGGCACCAATATTCCCAAGGCGGCCAGGGAGGTCGTAGACCTGATACGCGGTCACCGCGCCGCCGCTTAGCGGCGCATACGGGCAGTAACTTCGTACACAACAAATCGGACCGGCGCGTGCGCCTGCAAGCGCCGAGCCCGAGCCAACCAAAGGGGAGAGGTCGATGCACGACATCATCGCGCAACTGGAAGAAAAGCGAAGGGCGGCGTCGCTGGGAGGCGGACAGCGACGCATCGATGCACACCACGAAAAAGGAAAACTCACCGCCAGAGAGCGGATAGAGTTGCTGCTGGACGAAGGGAGCTTCGAGGAATGGGACATGTTCGTCGAGCATCGATGCTCCGATTTCGACATGGCTGAAAAGAAGATCCCGGGAGACGGCGTGGTCACTGGCTACGGCACCATCAACGGCCGCATGGTGTTTGTTTTCAGCCAGGATTTCACCGTCTTCGGCGGTTCGTTGTCCGAGGCCCACGCGGAAAAGATCTGCAAGATCATGGACCACGCGATGAAGGTCGGCGCGCCGGTCATCGGGCTCAACGACTCCGGCGGCGCCCGCATCCAGGAAGGGGTGGCGTCGTTGGGCGGCTACGCCGAGGTTTTCCAGCGCAACGTGCTGGCATCGGGCGTGATTCCACAGATCTCCGTCATCCTGGGCCCCTGCGCCGGCGGCGCGGTGTATTCCCCGGCGATGACCGATTTCATCTTCATGGTCAAGGACACCTCCTACATGTTCGTCACCGGGCCGGACGTGGTGAAGACCGTGACCCACGAAACCGTCACCGCGGAGCAGCTCGGCGGCGCCATCACCCACTCGACGGTGTCGGGCGTGTGCGACCGCGCATTCGAGAACGACGTCAAGGCACTGTTGATGGTGCGCCGATTCATCAACTACCTGCCCGCCAACAACCGCGAAGCGCCGCCGTACCGACCTACCCCGGATCACGCCGACCGCATCGAACAGTCCTTGGACACGCTGGTGCCGGACAACCCGAACCTGCCGTACGACATGAAGGAACTGATTTACAAGGTGGTGGACGACACCGATTTCTTCGAGGTCCAGCCCGAGCACGCCCAGAACATCGTCGTCGGCTTTGCGCGCATGGACGGCCACCCGGTTGGCATAGTCGCCAACCAGCCGCTGGTGCTGGCGGGCTGCCTGGACATCAAGTCTTCCATCAAAGCGGCGCGTTTCGTGCGCTTCTGCGACGCCTTCAACGTGCCCATCATCACCTTTGTGGACGTGCCCGGGTTCCTCCCCGGCACGGCGCAGGAATACGGAGGCATCATCAAGCACGGCGCCAAGCTGCTGTACGCTTACGCCGAGGCGACGGTCCCCAAGGTGACGGTAATCACGCGTAAGGCCTACGGCGGCGCCTACGACGTCATGAGCTCCAAACACCTGCGGGGAGACGTGAATTTCGCCTGGGCGAGCGCGGAAATCGCGGTGATGGGACCGAAGGGCGCGGTGGAAATCATCTTCCGCAAAGACATCAGCGACGAGGACAAGATCGCGGCGCACACCGAGGAGTACCGGCGTAAATTCGCCAATCCGTTCATCGCCGGCAGCCGCGGTTACATCGACGACGTCATCACGCCCAGATCGACGCGCCAGCGCATCTGCCGTTCGCTTGCCATGCTGCGGGACAAGGAGCTGGAGAATCCATGGCGCAAGCACGGCAATCTGCCGCTGTAGATCGAACAATAACTATCAGATATTAAATCGCGAAATCGGATCATGTTCAAAAAGATACTAGTTGCGAATCGCGGCGAGATCGCGTGCCGGGTTTTCAAGACCGCGCGCAGGATGGGGATTCAGACCGTAGCCGTGTTTTCCGATGCCGACCGCAGTGCACTGCATGTGCAGATGGCGGACGAGGCGGTGTATATCGGACCCTCGGCCAGCGCCGAGAGCTATCTCGTAGCGGAGCGGATCATCGAAGCCTGCAAGCACTCCGGCGCGGAAGCGGTGCATCCGGGTTACGGCTTTCTCTCCGAGAACGCAGGGTTCGCGAACGCGCTGGACGATCAGGGCATCGTCTTCATCGGTCCGGGGACGAAGGCGATCGAAGCCATGGGGGACAAGATCACCTCCAAGAAACTGGCCCAGGAGGCGGGGGTCAGCACAATCCCCGGTTACGCGGGCGTCATCGAGAACCCCGATCACGCGGTGGAGATTGCTAACGGCATCGGCTACCCGGTGATGTTGAAGGCCAGCGCCGGCGGCGGCGGAAAGGGAATGCGCGTGGCCAGAAACGACGAAGACTGCCGCGACGGTTTCCAGCGCGCGGCGAGCGAGGCGCTGTCGAGCTTCGGCGACGACCGCATACTGGTGGAAAAATTCATCGAGGAACCGCGACACATCGAGATTCAGATCATCGCCGACGGACACGGCAACATCGTCTATCTCGGGGAACGCGAATGCTCCATCCAGCGCCGTCATCAGAAAGTGATCGAGGAGGCGCCTTCGCCGTTCGTCGATCCGCCCATGCGCCGGGCCATGGGAGAACAGGCGGTGAGCCTGGCGCGGGCGGTGGATTACCAGTCCGCGGGCACCGTGGAATTCATCGTCGACGCCAACAAGAACTTTTATTTTCTCGAAATGAACACCCGCCTGCAGGTGGAACATCCCATCACCGAGTTCGTCACCGGCCTGGACCTGGTGGAGCTGATGCTGCGCGTGGCCGCCGGCGAGCGCTTACCCATGACGCAGGACGACATCGAGTTGAAGGGATGGGCGATCGAGTGCCGGGTCTACGCGGAGGATCCTTTTCGAAATTTCCTCCCCTCCACGGGCCGACTGATCCGATACCGCCCGCCCGCGGAGAGCGCACACGTACGCGTCGATACCGGTGTATTCGAGGGTGGCGAGGTGTCGATGTACTACGATCCCATGATCGCCAAGCTGGTCACGTACGGAGCCACGCGGGACCAGGCGATACAGCACATGCGCGAGGCGCTGGACCATTACTATATCCGCGGGGTGTCGCACAATATCAGCTTTCTCGCCGCATTGATGAATCACCCGCGGTTCGAGGAGGGGAGGTTGAGCACCAACCTGATCGCCGAGGAATACCCGGACGGATTTCACGCCTCGGACGTCCCCCACGAGGATCCCGCCATGATTCTTGCGGTCGCGACGGCGGTCAATCGACGCTACCGCGATCGCGCGGCACAGATTTCCGGGCAAATGTCGGGACACGAGCGCACCGTGCGGAGCGACTGGGTGGTTGTCATCAACGGGCAGTACCATCCGGTCTCGGTGCAATGCGCCGACGGAGGCTACGACGTGGAATACAACGATGAGACCTTTGAAGTGCGCAGCGACTGGCAGTTCGGACAACCGCTGTTCCAGGGTACGTTCAACGGCGCGGAGATCTGCGTGCAGGTGGAGCGCCGCGACCTGAGCTATCATCTGTTTCACGGCGGATCGGAGATCGAGGCCATGGTCCTGACGCCCCGGGTCGCGGAGTTGTACAGGTACATGCCGGTCAAAGAACCGCCGGACATGTCGAAATTCCTGCTCTCGCCCATGCCCGGTTTGCTGACTTCGCTCTCGGTCAAACCCGAACAGGACGTGAAGGCGGGGGAGGAGATCGCGGTGGTCGAAGCGATGAAGATGGAAAACACTCTGCGCGCGGTGCGCGATGGCAAGGTGCTGACGATCCACGCGTGGCCCGGAGATACGCTGGCGGTCGACCAGCCCATCGTTGAGTTCGAATAATCGCGGTCCCCGTGGATTACGAAGCGCTTGCCGAAGCCGTTCGCAAACACGACCGGCGATCGCTCGCGCGCGCCATCACTCTGATTGAATCGACGCGCCCCGACCACCGGGCCGAGGCGTCCAAACTGTTGGAACGGTTGATGCCGTATACCGGGAACTCCGTGCGCGTCGGCATCTCCGGTGCGCCGGGCGCGGGTAAGTCGACCTTCATCGAGGCGCTCGGCAATCACGTCATCGAGCAGGGAAGCCGGGTCGCGGTGTTGGCGGTCGATCCGTCCTCGGCGGTCAGCGGCGGGTCGATCCTCGGAGACAAGACGCGGATGGAGCGCCTGGCGAGCCGAACGCGCGCATTCATCCGCCCGTCACCGGCTGGTCAGACACTCGGCGGTGTGGCGCGGAGAACGCGCGAATCGATACTCCTCTGCGAGGCCGCCGGATTCGACGTCATCATCGTCGAGACGGTCGGCGTCGGCCAATCGGAAACGGCGGTGGCGGACATGACCGACATGTTCATCCTGCTGTTGCTGCCGTCGGGTGGCGACGAATTGCAGGGGATCAAGCGCGGCAACCTGGAGCTCGCAGACCTGGTTCTCGTCAACAAGGCCGACGGAGACATGGCCGCGGCGGCGCGCCGCACCGCCGCCGATTTCGGACATGCGCTGCAATTCCTGACGCCCCGGTCGCGTCAATGGCGGGTGCCGGTCGAGACCTGTTCCGCACTGCAAGGTGACGGCATTGCGAAGGTCTGGCAGACGGTGCAGCGGCATCGGCAGATCCTCGCTCGTGACGGTGAATTCGAGGCGCGGCGGCGCAATCAGGCGCTGGCATGGATGTGGTCCGAGATCTCCGAGACCCTGTTGTCGCGTTTCAAACACCATCCCGGCGTCAAGCGGCGCGTGCGCGATCTGGAAAACGCGGTGACGAATGGGCTGGTTGCACCGTCGGCCGCCGCCGAACAGTTGATCGGAACCTTCCTGGAAAGCCGGTTCGCGGGTTGATGTTTGCATCACGTCACGGCACCAAACCGCGCGGCTGGCGCGCGAGGAAGGGCGCGACGTTTCGCGCGGTCCACGGACGAGGCGGGATGCGGCTTTGCCGACGGCCGGTCGAGCCCAGGGTATCCCGGCGTCGCCGGGAACTGTCCGCGCTGGCAAGCGCGGGAAACTCAAAACACAGGAGCAGCCCATGATCGGGAGACTGAACCACGTCGCAATCGTAGTGCCGGATCTCGCCGCCGCGAGCCGGATTTATCGACAAGTCCTGGGCGCACAGGTCTCTGAGCCGGTCGACCTGCCCGAGCACGGCGTGACGACGGTGTTCGTGGAATTGCCCAACACGAAGATAGAACTGCTGCATCCCCTTGGAGAAGGATCGCCGATCGCGAAGTTCCTGGAACGAAATCCAGACGGTGGCATGCATCACCTCTGTTACGAGGTCGACGACATCGCCGCCGCCCGCGATGGCCTGGTCGGCGATGGGGCGCGTGTACTCGGCGACGGTGAACCGAAGATCGGCGCCCACAATAAACCGGTATTGTTCCTGCATCCCAAGGACTTCTGCGGCACCCTCATCGAGTTGGAGCAGGTGTAAACGGTATCCCGCGGCAAGGAATCCGTAGTTTTGGGAGGGGTCCTGCAGCTGGTAAGCGAATGCTTCAAGCGGTTGTTTACTATGCGTTTGGAAGCCCTGTGCCATTCTTGCATGAACTATCAGGGCACGAGAAACGACAAGTGCGAATTTCGTTTATCTTCGTAGTTTGATCCGTTACGTCGTTAAACTATATCGGTACCTCCTTGTACCGCGGGAAGTCCGAATGGATCAGGGCTTCCCCTTGGTCGACACTACGATTCTGGCGGTCACGCACAAATGCCCTAACCCTGCATCACGCGAGCACTCTCTTTGATGGATAGGCCGTTGATGGCGGACAGGTATGCAGCGTCGTGGTTGCAGAGCCGCAACGTCTTTTTGATGATGCTTTCCAGGTTCGGCCGCATCCCCTCGGGTGTTTCAGCACGACCAATGCCGCCCCCGAATTCGATGAATGTGTTCACGCCGCTGTCGATGGCGGATTGCAGACAGCCGACCCAGTTGACCGTGTTGAAGAGCTGAAAAAATAATCTCGATTTGATGCTGGCGGTGTCGGCTTCGTGATAGCCCCCGGTATAGTTGGAAAGCACGCGGATCTTCGGGTTCTGCATGACGCACGCATCGAGAACCGACCTGAATTGCCTTGCCGCCGTCACCATATAATAAGTGTGGAAGGCACCCTCGGTCTTCAGAGGCACTGCGCGCCGTCGCGGATAGAGTTTTGCGGCGTCCTCGGCCAGCGCGTCCAGGTCGGCGCCGATTCCGCCCACGACGACCTGCTCCGGAAGATTGTGACTGCCGATGCCGCAATAGTGTTTATCCGCCAGGGGGCGCGCGGAATCGAGGTCGATGGCGATCGCCAGCATGCCGCCCTCTCCGTATTCCCCCATCAGCTCGCCGCGCGCCTGAACCAGGCGTAGCGCGTCTGCAAAGCGGAGGGCACCCGCGGACACCAGCGCAGTGTATTCTCCCAAGCTGTGTCCCGCGGCGGCGACCGGCGTGGTTGAGTTTACGCTCAACTCCTTGAATATTGTGAGACAGGCGAACTGATGAGTGAGCAGTGCCGGTTGCGTGTAACGGGTGAGATCCAGTTGCGCTTCGGGGTCGTCGAAAGATACGGCGGCGATGTCGTAGCCGAGGACGTCGCCGGCTTCTTCATAAATGCGGCGCACCGACGGATAGTCTCGATGGATGTCGCTGCCCATCCCCTTGTATTGGGAACCTTGCCCGGGGAAGACGTACATAATGCGTTGATCGTCGGCGCTCATTGTTCTCTATCTCCGGCTGGTGATTCTTCTGCGGTTTGCGCGGGTAAACGCCGCCGCTTCGGCATGGTTGCGAACGGTGCGCGTCCGGGCAGCATGATAGCGATTGCGGCCTTGCGTGTCATGACGCGCGGTAACAAGTACCCACATGGCAACGTCGTCGTACCGGTACGCGGAATGCGCGATGTGTGCGGGCGGGTTGTGCCGGTCTGGGCCCGGAGACATCGAATTCGGGCCGTCGGCCGGTGCCGCGGCTGCGGACCTTGACCCCGTCCCGCGGAGCTCGGTGCACAAACGGGTTTCGGTAATCGGTGGGATCTGCATTAAAATGCAACAGACACAACGTCTAAACACACACCATCGGAGGATGAGAAATGAGAAACTTGAAGTCTGCGATTTTCGCGGCTGCGGTCGCTGCCGTCGGCCTGGGGTCTTCTGCCGGCGCTACAGCCGCGGACATGCAATTGCGGGCATCGCACCAGTGGCCCGGCGGCAAGGGCGACGTACGCGATGAAATGGTGCAGATGATCGCCCGCGAAATAGAAGCGGCCAACGTCGGACTCAAGGTCCAGGTCTATCCGGGCAAGTCGCTGTTCAAACCGAAAGAGCAGTGGGGCGCGATGGTGCAGGGACAGCTGGACATCTCCGCGTTTCCGCTGGACTACGCCAGCGGGCGTCACCCGCAGTTCAGCGCCACTTTGATGCCCGGTCTGGTCAAGAATCATGAGCACGCCAAAAGATTGAACAATTCGCCGTTCATGACGGACATCAAGAAGATCATCAACGACGCCGGCGTCGTCGTGGTATCCGACGCATGGCTGGCTGGCGGATTCGCCTCGAAGAAGAACTGCATCCTCAATCCCGACGACATCAAGGGCCAGGTAACGCGTGCAGCGGGACCCGCCTTTGAGCAGATGCTCGCGGGCGCCGGTGCTTCCGTCGCGTCCATGCCCAGTTCGGAGATCTACACGGCGATGCAGACCGGCGTGCTCGACGCCGCCAACACCAGTTCCGGCAGCTTCGTGTCTTACAGGCTGTACGAGCAGGTGAAGTGCCTGACCGAGCCCGGCGATTATGCATTGTGGTTCATGTACGAGCCGATCCTGATGTCCAAGAAGACCTGGGACAAGCTTAATCAGGCGCAGAAGGACGCCATTATGGCAGCGGGGAAAAAAGCCGAAGACTACTTTTTTGCTGAAGCCAAGAAGCTGGACTCAAAGATGGTCGAGGCTTTCAAGAAGGCCGGCGTAGAGGTGGTCGCCATGAACGCGGACCAGGCCGCGGCGTGGAAGAAGATCGCCGATAATACGTCGTACAAGATATTTGCAGAGAAAGTGCCGGGCGGAAAGGAACTGATCCAAAAGGCCCTGGCCGTAGAGTAAAGTAGCTCGAAGGGGGTCGGGTAAACCGGCCCCCTTTTTTCCTTTTTTAACCGGCAATTCCAGCAACGATGGAATATTTCGTCCGCGCCGTTCGTGGACTCTCGACCTTTTTCGGGTTTGTTGCCGCCGCCGCGCTGATTGCCGCGTGTCTGGTGGTGTGCGACATGGTGATCGAACGCTACTTTCTGCGCGCGTCGACGGTCTGGCAGACCGAGTTCGTCATGTATTCCATCGTCGGCGCCACCTTCGTCGGCAGTCCCTACGTCTTGTTGACGCGGGGCCACGTCAACGTCGATCTGCTGCCCATGTACCTCGGTCACAGGACCCGCTTGGTCCTGGCGGTGCTCGTTTCCGTGATCGCACTGGTTTTTTGCGCCGTTCTGGCCTGGCAGAGTGGGGAGTTCTGGTACCGCGCCTGGAGCGGCGGTTGGCGTACCGACACCGTCTGGTCTCTGCCGCTGTGGATTCCGCACATCACTCTGCCAATAGGGGCGGGGCTGCTGACGCTGCAATACGTGGCGGACATTGCCTGTCTGCTCACCGGACGCGAAATGCCCTTCGGCCTCAAACCCGGGGAAGGGCAATGAGTCCGCTCGAGGTCGGCCTACTCATCGGTATAGTCACTATCGTCGTCCTCGGCAGCGGCATCCCCATCGCCTTCGGGCTCGGAATCGTATCGATCTCTTTTCTCGTCGCCTTTCAGGGCGTGGACAGTCTCAGTACCCTCGGCGAGACCTTCTTCGCCGGCATCGCCGAATTCAGCCTCGTGTCCATTCCCATGTTCATCGTCATGGGTGCGGCGGTCGCGGCGTCACCGGCGGGCAAGGACTTGTACGAAGGCCTGGACCGCTGGCTGGACCGCGTGCCGGGTGGTTTGGTGGTGTCGAATCTCGGCGCCTGTTCCATCTTCTCCGCCCTCAGCGGCTCGAGTCCCGCGACCTGCGCGGCGATTGGGAAGATGGGCATTCCCGAGATGCGCCAACGCGGTTACCCGGACAAACTGGCGACGGGTTCTATAGCCGCCGGCGGCACCCTGGGCATACTCATTCCCCCGAGTATTACCATGATCGTCTACGGCATCTCCACGGAGACGTCGATCGGCCGGTTGTTCATCGCCGGAATTCTCCCGGGGATCATGCTGACCGTGTTGTTCATCCTCTGGGCGGTGTTCGACGCCTGGCGCGGCGGTTACAGCCTGGTGGGCGGCGGTAAGCGCTTTTCCTTGCGCCAGAAGATGGAGATTCTGCCGCGTATCCTGCCGTTTCTCGCCATCATCGTGGGCATCCTGTACGTGCTCTACGGAGGCGTCGCCACGCCTTCGGAAGCGGCCGGAGTCGGCGCCGTGTTGTGCATCCTCCTCGTCGCGATCATCTACAAGATCTGGCGCCCCGGCCACATCTGGCGGATCTTTCGGGAATCCACGCGTGAAAGCGTGATGATCATGATGATCATCGCCGCCTCGGAATTGTTCAGTTTCACCCTTTCCAACCTGTACGTGACACAGTCCATGGCGGAGTGGATCGCGACCCTGGAGGTCAACCGCTGGGTGCTGATCGCCATCATCAACGCGTTTCTGCTGGTCGCCGGATTTTTCCTGCCGCCGGTGGCGGTCATCCTGATGACCGCACCCATTCTCTTGCCCATCATCACTCAGGTTGGATTCGACCCTTACTGGTTTGCGGTGGTGCTTACCATCAACATGGAGATCGGGCTGATTACGCCGCCCGTGGGACTCAATCTTTACGTAATCAATGGAATTGTACCCGATGTGAAACTGCAGACCGTCTTGTGGGGAGCGCTGCCGTTCGCCATGTGCATGGTTGTCGGCATCGTGCTGTTGTGCATCTTTCCTCAGATAGCGACGTGGTTGCCGGAATACCTGATGGGTATTGCCCAGTAATGCGCACGCAATGGCTCGAGCGTCTCCTCGAAACGGTCGCCGACCGCGGCCGCGACTTACTGCATATTCAGACCGACAAAGGCGACGGCGATCCGATGGAGACATGGTGCCGAAAACTCCTCGACGGACGTGGCGAGGCTTCCGCCATCGCATTGGCCCGGGACGTTCTTCGCGAATACGCCGCCATGTCCGACGACGAACGCGCGGTGTTCTTCGAGCTGCTGTACTCCCGCTTCGGGCCCAGTGTCGAAGGCATCCGAAGCGCCTCGGAGGAGTTCTTGAACACCAGGCACGACGACGCATTGCTGAGGCTGATACAGGCCGTGGAGCCCCCCAGGCAGGAACTCTTCCGACGGTTGAACATGGCGCCGTACGGGACCCGCGCCCTGGTTCACATGCGGTCCGACTTGCTCCGTCTGACACGGGGCCGACCCCATCTCAATATCGTCGATGCGGACCTCAAACACCTGTTGGGATCGTGGTTCAATCGAGGGTTTCTGCGCCTGGAACGCATCGAGTGGAGCAGTCCCGCCCAGATACTGGAGAAATTGATTGAATACGAGTCGGTACACGCGATCCAGGGCTGGGACGACCTTCGGCGGCGGCTCGCGCGGGACCGCCGGTGTTACGCTTTTTTCCATCCCGCGTTACCGGACGAGCCTCTCATCTTCGTCGAAGTGGCGCTGGTGAACGGCATCGCCGGGGCCATTTCGCCGTTGATTGATCAAAACTCGGCTATTGAAAACCCCGACGACGCGAACACCGCGATTTTCTACTCCATCAACAATACGCAACGGGGTCTGCGCGGCATATCGTTTGGAAATTTCCTGATCAAGCAGGTGTTGACGGATTTACAGCAGGAATTCCCGTCCGTAGCCGCCTTCGCGACGCTGTCCCCCCTTCCACGTCTTGCTACCGCATTACAAGGTGTAGTAACCGGTCGCGGACACGGCGAATTTGATCTCGACCTGGTGCACAAGATCCTGCGGGGTTTTTCTGAATCGGTGGTCGGGGCCTCGGGTTCAACAGACGTCTTACACGTGTTCTTGGAAACGCTTGAAAAACGAGACCTCCAACAGGTAAAAAAAATGCAACCCGCTATCAGTCTGATCGTGCTTGCCTATTTGACTAAAGCGCACGGTCCCGACGGAGGTCTGCTCGACCCCGTGGCGGAATTTCATCTCGCGAACGGCGCGATCGTCGAGAGCATCAATCCACTCGGGGATGTTTCGGAACGGGGATTGAAACAGTCCTACGGTTGTATGGTCAATTACCGATACGATCCGGATACCGTGGTCGCCAACCATGAGCGCTTCGTCAATGCAGGGGTCATCGCAATGTCAAAAATCCTGACAAAGGACTATCAGAAGATCAAATCCCTTCTCGACAAAGCGGCTTGATCACACCCATTGCACTGCAAGCAATGCACTGCGTAAGATCCGGTAAGCTGGACGCTGCGGGTGGTTTGATCCGAGACACTTCGATAGGAGGGAATCAGTTATGGCACTTTCGCTTACATCGCCGGCCTTCGAGGCAAACGGCAATATACCGCGACGTCATACCTGTGACGGCGACGACATCTCGCCGCCTTTGACTTGGGATGGCGTGCCGGAAGCTGCGAAAGCCCTGGTCTTGATCGTGGACGACCCCGATGCGCCGGACCCGGCGGCGCCAAAGATGACCTGGGTGCATTGGGTTCTGTACAACCTGCCGGCGGACAGCAGGGGCCTGGCCGAAGGAGTCCTCAGCGGAGATTTACCCGCGGGAACCAGAGAGGGCATCAACGACTGGCGTCGCACCGGTTACGGCGGCCCTTGTCCCCCCATCGGGCGTCACCGCTATTTCCACAAGTTATATGCCCTGGATGCGGAACTGCCGGATTTGAAAAAGCCCAGCAAGCAGGACGTGGAATACGCGATGAAGGACCATGTCCTGGAACAGGTGGAGCTGATCGGCACTTATCAGCGTTAGCCGGTCGTTAATCGCGATCGGCAAAAGCGCATCCCGGTGTTCAACGCATCGGGTTGAATCTCCGGCGCCCTGTCTGGCGTCGAAAAAGACTATTTTTGATTTTCACCGCCTTGGAGCAATATTCGTTTCGGTATGCGACGACGCTGGTCACACGTTATCGGCTTTGACGACGGCGCGTTTGACCGTGAGCATCAAGGCGACGTTCTCGTCGTGGGCGCGGTGTTCGCCAATCTGCGCCTGGAAGGCGTGTTGTCCGACAAAGTGCGGCGCGACGGGCGGAACTCCACCGATGTCATCATTCGCGTGATTGAACGCTCTCGTTTTGCCGCCCACCTGCACGTCGTGCTGTTGCAGGGCGTGGCGCTGGCCGGATTCAACGTCGTCGATTTGAGGCGCGTGCACGCGGCGCTGAGCCTGCCGGTGCTGGCGGTTGCGCGGAAAAGGCCGGATTACGACAAGATAAAAAGCGCGTTGCTCGGCCGCGTCCGCGGCGGAGCGCGCAAATGGCGCATCATCGAAGAACTTGGACCGATGGAGCCAATTGCGGGCGTGTACGTGCAGAGGGCCGGCATCCGTCCGCGCGAAGCGGAAACCGTGATCCGTCGGTTTTCGATCCACGGCGCGTTGCCGGAGCCGCTTCGCGTCGCCCATCTCATCGCCAGCGGCATCACCCGGGGAGAAAGCCGGCACCGGGCATGAGCTGACGACCGCGCTCAGATCATTACGGTCCGGCGCTGAAGCGGCCGTGCCTGGTGTTGTGCATCAAGACCCGGAACTGCGAGCCGGACATGTGCACGAGTTGTTCGTGGTCGCCGCCCTCAAAATAGATGTCCGGCATCTGCCCAAGCGTTTCGTCCCACACCGTTTCGATCTTGTAGGCCTGGCCCACGGCCGGCACGGCGCCGACGTCGCAATCCGCAAATAAGTGCCCAAGCTCCGGCTCGGTAGCCAGACCCAGTTTCCGCTGCACCAGCTTGTTCAATTCGCCGATCTTCAATCGGTGGGTCGCCGGCAAGACCGCCATAATGTAGCCGGATTCGTCTTCGAGTATTACTGACTTCGCCAGTTGTTCCCGGGGGATGTGGGCCGCCTGCGCGGTCTCTGCGCTGGACGCGGTGTGAGTGTGAGACACGATGTCGTAATCGACGCCTTCCTGTTCCAGGAAGCTGCTGACGGTCATCGCAATCGCCATGGATATCCCCTTGTGAATGGAAGTCTTTGTTTAGACAGCTAGTTGCCCCGCCGGGTTGCAATGCTCGCAGGCTTCCCTCCGACGGTCTTTCGCAGTAAGGTTTGCAGATCCCACTGCGAGTCGGACGATATGTTTGCGTTACGAGCGCCGCCGTATCCGGATTCGCGATTCGTCATCGACGAATTCAAACCGGCCTATTCGCGTATCAGCCGTAAGGAACTGGATTCGCGGGTGCGATCGGCGATGCGGGAGCTCGAAGATTGCTGTGCCTGCCCGCGAAATTGCCACGTAAACCGATTACGGGACGAAGCCCGTGTCTGTAACGTCGGTCGGCACGCCATCGTATCGAGCGCGTTTGCGCATTTCGGCGAAGAAGACTGCCTGCGCGGTTACAGCGGCTCGGGTACGATCTTTTTCGGCATGTGCAACCTGCGTTGCGTGTTCTGCCAGAACTGGGACATCTCCCAACGCAAATCGGGAGAGGTGTGCGACGCCGATCGGTTGGCCGATTATATGTTGGCGCTGCAGGAGCGTGGCTGCCACAACATCAACTTCGTCACCCCGGAGCATGTCGCCCCGCAACTCGTCGAGGCCATTGCCAAGGCCGTTCCACGAGGTTTGCGCCTGCCCATCGTCTATAACACCAGCGCCTACGATGCGATCGCGTCGCTCAAGCTGATGGATGGACTGGTGGACGTCTACATGCCGGATTTCAAGTTCTGGTGCCGCGGAAGCGCGCGCGCCTACGCGAAGGCCAAGGACTATCCCGAGCGGGCCCGTGAGGCGATCCGAGAGATGCACCGGCAGGTCGGAAACCTGCGCTTCGGTCGTGACGGCCTCGCGCGCCGGGGACTGCTCGTTCGCTATCTGGTGATGCCGGGCCAACTGGACGAAGCGAAGGCGATCTTTCATTGGTTGGCCGAAGCCTTGTCCGTGGACACGTATGTCAACATCATGGATCAGTACCGGCCGGCCTATAAAGTGGGCAGGGTCGAGAAGTACGACGCGATCGACCGGCGGCCGACTTCCCGCGAACTGGCGGCGGCGCGCGAGCTCGCCCGGGAAGCCGGATTGTGGCGGTTCGACGAGCGCTGGTGACGGCGCCGTCCCGCTTTACTCATCGCAGAAGTTTGTATCAACCGACAGCTGCACGAGAGCATCTGGTCGGCAATACGTGATCAGGAGCAAGTCATGCTACGCATTCGTCAAGAAATGCCAACAGATGTTTCTGCGATTCACGAGCTGAATGTGGCAGCATTCGCGCAATCTACGGAAGCAGACATAGTCGATTTCCTTCGCGATGCCGGGGCACTCAGGTACTCTCTTGTAGCTATTGACGGTATGGAAATCGTTGGGCATTTGGCGTTTAGCCCAGTCACCATAAGCGACGGTAGCAGAGTTGTGGATGCCTTGGGTTTGGGACCAATGGCCGTCAGTCCTTCGTGCCAACGGCACGGTATCGGTACACGGCTGGTCAATTTCTGGTTGGAACAACTGGCCGAAGAAAGGGATAATCTTGTCGTTGTTGTGGGACATCCAGATTACTACCCCCGTTTCGGTTTCAGAAGAGCAAAGCCTTACGGGATCAGACGGGAACACGACGTTCCTGACGAAGCGTTCATGGTTCTTGAACTTCGTCGTGGGGCATTGGACCAAATTAGTGGCGTTGTTCGGTTTCATCCAGTTTTCGACGAAGTGGACTGACCGCAACTAGCCCGCTTGATCTGATCCGTAGTACCCGAATAGATACGACACGATCCAGACTTTCAAAGTATAAATTGCGTTTCCCATCCAGCCTCAGTGACGTAGCAGTGAGCACGCGCGGGATCCATGTGCCACGGCCCGAAAGGCGTCGCACGCTGCCGCTGATCGGACAAACTACGACGAAAGCCTGACGGTTGGCCGAGGCGGCCTCCGGGAGCTCGTTGTGACCACGGTGCCGGGCGTGTCTCTGATGTCTTCAACTGGAAACGGTTTTGCAATGGCGTATCCCTGTGCGTAGTCGGCCCCGAGTTGCCGTAGGTATTGCATGATATCTTCGGTTTCCACGAACTCCGCGATGGTCCCGAGTCCCATCACTTGACCGATACGAATGATGGATTCAACCATGGTTGCATCGACGGGATCGTGCATGATGTCCTTGACGAAGAATCCATCGATCTTGAGATAATCCACGGGTAAGGTCTTTAAGTAATTAAACGAAGACAAACCGCTGCCGAAGTCATCGAGAGCAAACAGACAGCCGCGGGTTTTTAGTATGTCCATGAACCGCGTCGCCTGACGCAGGTTGGCGATAGCGGCGGTTTCGGTGACCTCAAAACACAACGTCCCCGGTTTCAACTTCATTTTATCGAGTAAGTTGACGATTCGTTTCAGAAATTTTTTGTCGCCGAGCGACTGTCCGGAAATATTGACGGAAAAACGTTGATTTCGTAGCGCCGGCCGTAGGGTCACAAGACGTAACAGTTTGCGAATCACGCATTCGTCTAAGGTGCTGATCAAACCGTAACGCTCAGCGGCGGGCAGAAACGACATTGGGGCGATCAGGCTTCCGTCCTGGCTGCGCAGGCGCAGCAGAATCTCATAACGCACCGGCACGGGCATGTTCTCCGACAACGCGACCATCGGTTGACAGTATAATTCGAAACGATCGGTTTCGATGGCGTCGGTAATATGGGCGATCCATTTCATCTCTCCGCGACGCGCGCTGAGTTCGGCATTGTCCGCCTGGTACACGTGAGTGCGATTTCGCCCAGCGTCCTTCGCGCTGTAGCAGGCGACGTCTGCCGCGCTCAACACACTCTTAACATCGGTGCTAGTGGCGTTCATCATCACTAGTCCGGTGCTAACACCCACCCTGAAGATCTGGTTGTCCCAGGAGAAACGAAAGTCCTGGATTATCTGATGCAGCTGATTGGTGATACTGCGCGCTTGGTCCAAATGACACCCATAAAGCAATACACCGAATTCGTCACCGCCCAGCCGCGCCAAAGTATCGGACTCGCGAATACGGTCTGCAAGCAAGGTGCTCAGTTGCGCCAGCATCTTGTCGCCAGCGTGATGACCGCAGGTGTCGTTCACTACCTTGAACTGGTCCAGATCCATATATAGCAAACAATGCTCGATCTTCTTGGTGTGGGTTTCCTGCAATGCCCTTTCGAGAATGTTCTCGAACTCTCGTCTGTTGACCAGGCCCGTCAACGCATCGTGGGTAGCCTGATAGGAAAGCCGGCGTGCGAGCTCACGCGACTCGCTCACATCGCGGAACACCAAAACGGCGCCGACGAGGACCTTATCCAGCACAATCGGCGCGACGTTGTAATCGATGGCATATTCGCGTCCATCGCGGCTCACCAGTAACGTCGGCTTGGATCGCTTGACTGGGCGGGCGGTCCGCAGGCATTCCGATACCGGATTGCGTATGCCCCCGCGCGTGTCCTCGAGAACCGGGGAAAAAATATCGGTGACGTAGATTTCGTCGAAATCCTCACGCCAGTTCACGCCCGTCAATGCTTCTGACAGGGGATTCATATATTGGACCTGATGGTCGGCGTTCGTGGTAATGACGGCATCGCCAATGGACTGCAGGGTGATTTCCGCAAGCTCTTTCTGGCGCGTCAAGTGGGCACGCGCCCCGTCGCGTTCGACCTCCCGCTCGCGGATCCGGTCCAGCAGCAGGTTAAACGCGCCGTAAAGGTCGCCGACTTCATCACCGCTGGACCCTGTCGTCAGGACCGGATAGTCATCGTGTTTCGAGAACCTCCGCATTGCCTCCGCCAACCGCAGGACATGTCCGAAAACCACCGTCTGCAGGCGGCTGGCTACGAAGTACACCAGAGTGACCAACACCAGCCACACGCAAAGCATCAGGATGCCGAGCCTGGACATGCGGGTATGCATCGGCTGCAGCGACCAGCGCGTCTGGATCGTCCCATAGTACTCGCCCTTATAGTTGATCGGCGCCTCAGCGACCAGCCAGTGCTGGCGCAGGGTTCCCTCGTCCAGTGGGGCGGTATCCGTCAGCTGTGGCTG
>CAMYIN010000036.1 GCA_947258495.1 uncultured Gammaproteobacteria bacterium | reverse complement strand
ATTGTCGTGCGCCTGTTTAATACGATCGGGCCGCGCCAGACCGGTAAGTACGGTATGGTCGTGCCGCGATTCGTGCAGCAGGCGGTGAGTGGGCAGCCGTTGACCGTATTTGGTGGCGGCCAGCAAAGCCGCGCCTTCTGTGACGTTCGCGATACCATTGTGGCGCTCGACAAACTGGCCTCGAATCCGGCCAGCGCCGGCCAGATCGTCAATGTGGGGAACGATCGCGAGATTAGCATCCAGGCGCTCGCGGAGTTGGTCATTCAACGATCCGGTTCGTCCTCCAGGATCGAGCAGGTTTCTTATGAGGAGGCCTACGGCGACGAGTACGAGGATGTGGCTCGACGCCGTCCGTCGCTGGGGCGACTGCACGAGTTGACCGGACACACGCCGGCCTGGAGTCTCGAGGCGACCCTCGACGACTTGATAGAGCGGTCCGCTGCTGCGGGACCGCAAGTGGCCCACAGACTTTGAAGCAACAGCCAACGACAGGTCAAGCGCATACACTATGGCTACCGCGCCATATTTTGTTCTAAGCCCAAACGTAATCGTCAGCCTCGTTGGCTTGTTGCACGGACCTGACAAGACCCGCCCGACGCCCACTTGCGACTGGCGTGAGGCAACCGTCGACGTCGTTATTCCGGCGCTTAATGAAGAAGAGCACATCGTTCTGTCACTGGCTTCGCTGGCCAGGCAGACGGTGCGCCCGCGCCGGGTTATCCTGGTCGACGACGGTAGCCGCGATCACACTGCCGAATATGCCAAGACCTTCGCCGAATTTGCCGGGCTCGATCTGCTCGTCATCGAGCTCGCAAAATCGATCGGCAAGACACCCACGCTAAAGCGACAGGCGCGCGAGTTCGATTCCGATGTCGAGTTGATACTTGACGGCGACACCGAGCTCGAATCCGAGAACTATATCGCCCGCGTCGTGGAAGAGCTCTATAAGGGCGAGGGAATTGCCAGCGCCTGTGGCACGGTCTTGCCAATGCGCGAACGGGATCGGCGCGCCCTCGCAGGCACGGATCTGGTCCAGCGATTTACGCAACGGCATCCGGATGTCGACTTGAAGCCGCGCGGAAACTGGCTGCATCGGCTGAATCGGGCGATCACCAATCTATACCGGGGCGTGCTCTACACGTTTTTGCAACGATTTCTGTACCACGGCCAAATGGTCTTCTTCGGCAGCATCACCAATCCGGTGGGTTGCGCGGTCGCCTACCGGCGCGAGTATCTCAAGGAGCTGTTTGACAAGTATGAGCCTCTGCTGGGCGACGATTTGACCAACTCCGAGGATATCTTTATCGGCTTCGCGCTACTCGATAACGGCTACAGAAATATTCAACTCATGGACGTCTATGCGCGCAGTCTCGAGCCGGAGGCGCAGAACCTGCCGCATCAGATTTATTTCTGGTCGTCGTCTTTCCTGCAAAGCTGTTATTACTTCGACGAGTTGTTGCGCAGCCCGTTCAAGGGAATCAAGCGTTGGCTGCATCGTAAAGAAGAAAAACACGACAAGGCGGTGCACACGATCGTTGAAAAACGTCATACCGACGAGGCGTATCGACAACCGTTCGGTATCGACTACACCTTAAAATACGGTCGTCCGATGGGGTGGGTGCTATTCATGGCGGCGGTGGAGAAGGTCTTCTTCCCGACCGCGCTCGTCATCATGCTCATCCTTGGGCTGTGGGGGCCTCTCGGTATCACCGTGTTGGCGGAAATGGTGGTATCGCTGGGCATCCTCACCGTCGCCGCCAAGGGTCAGCGGCTGTCCACGCTGTTCAAAGGCCTGTTGGTGACGCCGATTCGCTATGGCAGTCTGTTGTTCGATCTGGTCACCATCGGTCGATTCGCGGCCGATCTCTGGATATTTCGTTCACGGCGGTGGCGAAAATGATCCGCTTCTGGTGCCGTACATTACTGCTCACGATCGCCGTCATTCTGCCGGTGGCGTCCGCGTCGGCGGACGCGGTCATAGATCGCGCGGAAGCGGCGGCCGCCGCAGGTCGTTGGGAAGAAGCCATCGCAATTTACAACGCCAGGCTTTTCCGCGATCCCGACCGCACGGATCTCTGGGTGCGTCTGGCTGACATCTATGCCGCGCAGCAGCGCCATGCCGACGAGATCGAGGCGCTGGAGCAGGCCGCTCGATCGGCCCCCGATGACGGGTCCCTGCAGTTTCGCCTGGCGCAGGTTTATCGAGATAACCAAAAACCAAAGCTGGCGCTGGATGCCTGTCTGCAGGCGTTGAAGCTCGCGCCGCATGATACTGAAATTCTGCGAACCTGTGCCGAGACCGCCGAATGGGCCGGCGATCTGGAGGCCTCCCGGTCGGCGTTCGAAGAACTTCTCAGGCGAGAGCCTGGCAATGCGCGCGCCATGTTGGGTCTTGCCCGCGCCCGGGGTTGGGCCGGCGCACTGGACGAGTCAGCGAGTTATTACGGACAGTACATCGAAAAACTCGGGGAAAATGAAACTGTTTTACTGGAAGCGTCACGTGTCGAGGCGTGGCGCGGTAACTTTGCCGTCGCTCTGGCTGGGCTCGACCGCTACCGCGCTCAATTCGGTGAAACCGAACCCTACGCGCGTGACCGTGCGCGCGTCCTCGCTTGGGCCGATCGGCCCCGCGCCGCAGCGGAAATCAACGATCCACTGCTCGCCGCGCACCTGGACGACTACGAGATCAATTTCACGAACACCGTCATCCTGGCGCGTGGCAATCGGCCGCGTGAGGCTCTGGCGAGCCTCGACGAGCTGGTCAGGTTACGTCCCGACGCCAGTGAGACCTTGGATATTGCACGCGTTGTGCGCACGCCGAACCGATCGCATCTCGCATTCGAGGCACACTATTACAACGATTCAGACGAGATTCGCATCGATCGCGCGTCACTGGAGTGGTCACAGGTCATCAATCCGGAAACGCGGCTGGTGGCAAGAGTCGATGATCGCGAATTGCGGGCCGATCTCGGAACCGGTTTCGCGACATTCGACGGCAAGCCGCGCATAGACGACCGCACCTACTGGATCGGCATTCAGCAGCGCCTGACGCCCAGTCTACAGGTGGACGCCAGGGTCGGTCGCGCCGAAATCGACGGTGACGACCGGTTCACCGCGCATTCGCTGGGCGTCGATATCAAGGCGCGCGATGATCTGGGATTTGCGCTCGAACATTCTCGGGAGCTGCATGCGGTTTCGCCACGGGCGGTGTCCCTGGGGGTCAAGCGCAAAGGGATCACCTTGCGCGCTTCGTGGCAGCCGGATCTCGTTTATACGGTAGACGCCGAAGTTTCATACGATGAATTCAGCGACGGTAATCGGCGCCGCCGGGCCGTGCTGGGTCCACGCAAATCGGTGTTGCGGCGTGAGGACTTCAACCTGGATCTCGGTGTCTCCCTTGAATGGTTCAGTTTCGATGACGATCTCAACAACGGATATTACGATCCCGACAGCTATCGGCGGTACGCGTTTACCGCTTTTGGATACTGGAAGTTGAATGCCGACGACGGCGTCAGTTTGTCGGCGAGCCTCGGCTGGCACAAGGATGACGCGCAGTCAGACTATGAGTTAGGAGGCGACATCGGGCTCGAGGGGCTGTTCGGGATCTATCGGGATTGGTATCTGCGATTGCGACTCGACTATTCCGACCGGACCCAGGAGGTCGGAAGCTTTGATGGCTTCGCGGCCCGCATCGGGATCACGCGCCGGTTTTAATCGCTCTAGCCGTAGGCTGGCGTTGTCCGCAGAACATCCGCGCACGAGTCGGCCACGTGCGCGAGCGGGAGCTCGAAAAAGAACGTGCTGCCTTGGGGTGACGTCGTAAAGTCGATGCGTCCGTCGAGCGCCTCGACCAGAGCCTTGGCGATACTCAGGCCGAGACCGGTGCCGCCGTTGCTGCGGGTGTTGGACTCATCCGCCTGGGTAAATCTCTCGAACAGTTGGCCGCGAAACGCCTCCGGCACACCCGGCCCCCGGTCGGTGACCGCGATCCGCACCGTATCGCCGCGTTGGGTCATATCGAGTCGGACGGGTTCACCTTTGCTGGATACCTTGATCGCGTTGCTGAGCAGATTGGTGACGATCTGTAGAAAGCGATCGGCATCGACCATGGCATGAACGCCCGCTGCCTTTTGTCCGAGCTCGATCTCGACGCCGAATTCGTCGGCAAAGCCCTGATTGGCTTCGACGGCTTGTTCGATGAGTGACTGCAAATCATGTTCCGCGAGGCTCAGTTCCAGTTTACCGGACTTGATCTTGTCCACGTCCAGGATGTCGTTCACCAGGCGGACCAGCCGCTCGCTGTTGCGTGCGGCGATATCGACGAGTTGCCGGGCCTGGTCCGGCAGCGCGCCGGCCTGGCCGCCGGCGATCAGTCCAAGGGAGCCGCGAATGGAGGTGAGCGGTGTGCGTAGTTCGTGACTGACGGTGGAGACAAATTCATTCTTCAGATGTTCCAGTCGCTTGCGCTCCGTAATATCCTGCATGACGGCGATGAAAACGGGTTGTTCCCGAAATGACGTCTCGCTGAGC
>CAMYIN010000035.1 GCA_947258495.1 uncultured Gammaproteobacteria bacterium | reverse complement strand
GCCGCGACGCACGGGCGCTGGAAGCCGGTGCGCTGATGAATGAACAGAAAATCCGCCACCTTCCGGTAGTCGATGACACCGGTGTGGTGGGGGTCGTATCGGACCGCGATCTCAAGCTGTTGTTCAGTCTGGTCCGAATCGATCACCGCGTCGAGGACCTGCTGGTGGAGGACGCCTTTATTGAAGATGCATACATTGTGGATGTAGACGCTGCGTTGCAAGACGTGCTGCTGGATATGGCCGACAGGCAATTAGGGTCGGTGCTCGTTACCAGTAACGGCAAGCTCGCCGGGCTATTCACCACGGTAGACGTATGCCGGGCCTTTAGCGAGTACTTGCAGCCGCGATAATCGCTGATAGCAGGCCGCGTTCAGTCGTGCATCGATAACAGGTCCGGATTGCCGCCGACCGCGGCGACATTATTGGACACGGTCCTCTCGGTGCACAATCGTTGCAGGTAGTTGGGTCCGCCGGCCTTGGGTCCGGTGCCCGACAATCCCTCGCCCCCGAAGGGTTGTACGCCCACCACGGCGCCGATGATGTTGCGAATTGCGGGTACAGCAAAGGCGCGGACCGCAACAGGCTGCGTGCGCAGGCAAGATAGGCAATGTCGGTGTGGCACTTGCGGGTAAATACCGGGTAGCCCCGCAATCCGTCAATCTGGGCCTGTTTGATCTCGTTGTCCCAGTAGGCGCCCTTAACCAGTCGCACGGGAATGGGGCGCCGATAGCGCTGCGCCAGGTCGGCCAGCCACTCCAGGGTCGGCAGGGCGCGCTTCTGATAGGCCTGAACCGCGATTCCCAGTCCCTGCCATTCGGACAACGCCGCATCGCTGTAAAGCAGGTGGAAGATGTCCAGCGACAACTCAAGACGGTCCGCCTCCTCGGCGTCTATGGTCATTAACAGATCATGTCGTGCGGCCAGTCGGGCCAGCTCCAGCAGCGGCGGCGCCATTTCCTCCAGGACACGGGCCCGCTGGGCGTATTCATAGCGAGGATGCAGGGCCGAGAGCTTGATCGAGATCCCCGGAGTGTTCGTTCCGGCGGCGGCCCGGCGTTCACCGATGACGGTGATGGCATGGGCGTAGGCGTCGAAGAAGCGGCGCGCGTCGGGGGCGGTCATCGCCGCTTCGCCAAGCATGTCGTAGGAATACAGGTAAGTTCTTCCGTTCCGTCGCGCGCTGCGCTGTAGCGCCTGCTCGATGGTTTCACCGAGCACGAACTGACGACCGATGATTTCCATGGCCTGGGTCACAGCCATACGCACCACCGGCTCGCCGCCGCGCGTGACGATATCCTTCAGCATCGAACCGAGGTCGGTTCGCGTTTTCGGCGTTAGATTGATCAGCCTACCGGTCAACATGAGCCCCCAGGTGGAAGCGTTCACGAGTATCGATTCGCTGTTTCCGAGATGCTCATCCCAGTGCCCGCTGCTGAGTTTCTCGCGTATGAGTCGATCGGCGGTTTCCGCGTCCGGGATGCGAAGCAGTGCTTCCGCCAGACACATCAAGACTACGCCCTCCTCGCTGGATAAGTCGTATTCCTGGAGGAACGCGTCGAGGCCTTTTTGTGCTCCGGGCGTCTCGCGCAGGGCGCGCACCAGCGAACACGCTTGGGTGAAGATATTGTGCCGGGTTTGCGTATCGAGGCCGGCGTATTCCACCAGGACTTGCACCGAGGCGGTCTCGTCGGCCAGATAGGCGTCGCGAATGGCGCGGCGTAAAGGATCCGGTGGCGCAAACGGTTGCTCGCTGATCATGGCTTGCACATTACACGCGCCTCCGCCGGAAGCCGATCCGCCCGCCGCGCACGGCGATCGGATGTGTATAGGAAACTGTTACTGATGGTACGGAATGCTGAGCTCGTGTACCGCATCGATCAATGACCCGACATGATCGGGATCGATGGTCGGGGTGACGCCGTGACCGAGGTTGAACACGTGGCCGGTTCCATGACCAAAACGGTCCAGTATCGCGCCCGCCTCCTCGCGAATTCGCTCCGGCGCCGCGTGCAGCACCGACGGATCCATGTTGCCCTGCAGTGCCGCACGGTCACCCACCCGGTGACGTGCATCGCCAATGTCGACTGTCCAGTCCAACCCGATCGCGTCACAGCCGGTGTCGGCGATGCGTTCCAACCACTGGCCGCCCCCTTTGGTGAACAGCACCACCGGTATGCGGTTGCCGTCGATCTCACGGACCAGGCCGTCCACGATTTGCTGCATATAGGCAAGGGAAAAATGCTCATAGGCACGGGCGGTCAGCAGCCCGCCCCAGGTGTCGAAAATCATCACCGCCTGCACGCCGGCGGAGATCTGTGCATTCAGGTAGTCAGTGACACTTCGCGTTACCGTTGCCAACAACTGACGCAGCGCCTGCGGATCATCGTAAAGCAGGGTCTTGGTAATCGCAAAGTCCCGGCTGCCGCGGCCTTCCACCATGTAGCTCGCCAAGGTCCATGGACTTCCGCTGAAGCCAATCAGCGGCACGCGGCCGTCAAGTTCACGGCGTATCAAACGCACCGCATCCATGACATAACGCAACTCTATTTCCGGGTCCGGCAGTGGAAGCGCTTCGATTTCCACGCGTCGGCGCACCGGATGCGCGAACCTTGGTCCTTCGCCTTCGTTTATAGTGAGTCCCAGACCCATGGCGTCCGGTATAGTCAGGATATCGGAGAACAGGATCGCCGCATCCAGGGCAAATCGTTCCAGGGGCTGCAAAGTCACTTCGCAGGCCATCTCCGGCGATTTACATAAAGTCATGAAGTCGCCGGCGCGTTTGCGCGTGGCGCGATACTCGGGGAGATAGCGCCCGGCCTGGCGCATGATCCAGATTGGCGTGCGGTCCACGGGTTTGCGCAGCAGCGCGCGGATCAGGCGGTCGTTCTTGAGTGGCACCATGTCTGTGATTATGAATTTAATGCTTGCTCTATTTGTTGTTGTAACGATTCGGCGACTCCCCGGGGATCGTCGGCGTCACGAATCGGGCGACCGACGACGATGTAGTCGCTGCCGTTGGCGAACGCCTCGGATACCGTGACCACCCGCTTTTGATCGTCGTCGTTATCGACCGGCCGTATGCCGGGGGTTACGACCAGAAAACGGTCGCCGATGGCGGCGCGTAAACTTCGCGCCTCGAGTCCCGAAGCAACCACGCCGTCGCAGCCGTATTTCACCGCACGACGTGCTCGTGAAATCACCAGTTGCTCCACGTCACACGCGAATCCCAGGTCATCCAAATCCCCCCGATCCAAGCTGGTCAACACGGTCACCGCCAGTACCCGGACGTCGTCCTTGGCGTCGGCGGCGGCGCGCATGATGCCGTCGTTGCCATGTACGGTGGCGAATGTAATGCCGCGCCCATTGAGGCGGCGCACCGCGCGTCCCACCGTGGCAGGCACGTCGAAAAACTTCAAATCGACGAAAATCTTCTTGTCGCGCGCCAGTAACCAGTCCACCAATTCAAAATAGCCGTCGGCCATGAACAATTCCAGCCCAAGTTTGAAGAACTGAACGCTGTCCCCCAAGGCATTAGCCAGGTTCTTGGCATCGTCAATAGTGGGAACGTCGAGCGCAAAGATCAGGCGTTCACGGTGGGGAATGCTTTTAGCCATGAAAGAAGTAATACTATCGTCAGCTGTCGAAGAGATGGAATCCCGCCCCTGTTGGTACCAGACTATCTAACGTATCGTTTCCGTTCTTGCCAGGAATATACACCGTGGGCCTCGCAAGTTTAGCTAAAAACAGGGGCGGGGCGCTTTGGTGCAACAACCAGGCTAGACGTCGAGGTATTTCAGGATACCCTCCGCCGCCAATCGGCCTTCCCACACCGCGGTGACCACCAGATCGGCGCCGCGCACCATGTCGCCGCCGGCGAATACCTTGGGGTTATTGGTTTGAAATTTGTAAGCGGAATCGCCATTGGCCTTGACGCGTCCGAATGCGTCCAGCTCGATATCGAAATCGCTGAACCACTGCGCCGGGCTGGGTCGGAATCCAAAGGCGATAATGACGCTGTCCGCCGCGACGACTTGTTCCGATCCGGGAATCGGTTCCGGCGTTTGCCGTCCGCGTTCGTCCGCGTCGCCCAGGCGGGTCTGGATGAGATTGATACCGCTGACTTCGCCGTCGCCGACAATTTCAACGGGTTGGCGGTTCCACAGGAACTGTACGCCTTCCTCCTTGGCGTTGAACACCTCTCGCTGGGAACCGGGCATATTGGCCTCATCGCGGCGGTATACGCAGGTAACGGAACTGGCGCCCTGGCGTACCGAGGTGCGCACGCAGTCCATGGCTGTATCGCCGCCGCCCAGCACGACGACACGTTTCCCGCGCATGTCGACAAATTCAGCGGGGCGCTTCTCCCAGCCCATGACCCGATTAACATTGGCGATCAGAAACGGCAAGGCCTCGTAAACCCCCGGCAGATCCTCACCTGGGAATCCCCCCTTCATGGAGGTATAGGCGCCCATTCCCAGGAATAACGCATCGAACTCATCGAGCAGCTGTTGAAACGGGATGTCCTTGCCGA
>CAMYIN010000034.1 GCA_947258495.1 uncultured Gammaproteobacteria bacterium | reverse complement strand
GCTTATAGAGGGGATCGTGCTTGCCCTCCATCTTCCGGCCCTCCGAAGCAAATGTGTTGAAGTGTGACTGCAAGCCCGAGCCTGTCGGGCGCTGTTGCAGTTCTGTAATCGATGGAGGTAGAGCGACGATGAAATGCTCCGACACACGGCGATCTGTATCCCGCACACCCCTGATCCTCATTGCCGTTATAGGGTTTGCGATGGCCACGGGCTGCGGCGGCGGCAGTTCTTCGAGCGGCGGCGGCATGTCGATCGGCGACGACAATCTGTTCAGCGACGACTGCCGTGTTTCCGACCCCGATTTCCCATTCTGCGGCAAGGACTTCGTGGGCTGCAGGAATCAGGACGAGACGCTCTACGATCTGTTTAATGAGGTGTGTCCCCCGGGCTGGACCATCGTTCCGGAGGACGTCGCGTGGCCGGATCTGGCCTGCAGGAACCCGGAAGGAGAGACTTTTCAAGTAGACGCCGACGAGTGTCCGCCAGGATGGACGGAGTTCACGATTGACTTTTTGCGCGCTGCAAGCGGCGTTCGCAACAATTGATTCGAGGGAGACCGTCCACCGTTGAAGCGCCGACGCTGGGCGTGGAACAATCGGTGTCGGCGCCGGACGCGACTCGGACCGGAGGTCGGTCCAGTAGCAACGGTGGAGACAAAAAATGGGAGGTCACCGGAGATCGGGTGACCCCCCGAGAGCGGCTATTTAGGCCGCTTTCTTATTCAGTTTCGCGACGTTCCCGGTAATCAGGGTCTGCGCCTCGCGAATACCTTCCTTGCCGATTTCCGCGACCGCCTTGGCGTCGTTGAGCAAGTCGCCGGAGGTCTCCTTCAAAACTTCGCCCTGCGCCGTGAGGTACTTTTGCACCCCGGGCAGATCCTTGACCTCCAGGGCCTGCTTCCAGCTCGCGAGCGCCACGTTGGTATACTTGCGGGCCGCGTCGAACTGCAGGTTCACGACACGCTCCGTGGTGTTCAAGGCCAGCTTGCTGAGGGCAACGGCCGGCGTCAAAAACGCTTCGGGTACGTTGAAAATTGGATTCGTCATGGCTTTTCACCTTCAAATAATGAATAAAATCAAAAAAGTATCGTTTTGCTGCGCTGCAGCATAACACAATAATTGTTGCAGTGCAACATATTCAGGCATGGATTTTGTGGTCCAGCGGGTTCTGTATCAAGCGACGGGAATCCTGCCCGACGAGAATGTGTCCAAAGTCCGAAGAATCGTATACCTTCGCGGGGTCTTCGATCGTGTACCGCTTTAACCGTCACCTCCATTGCACGCGATCCGGCAAACATGCAAGGCCATGGCGGCGGCAGCGGTCGCTGTTCCGCGCGGAACGAAACCAAAGGCAAAGATTGAGGCATAACCGATGCTGATACCTAAGTACGAAGACGTCGACCCCCAAGAGACTCAAGAGTGGCAAGAGGCGATCGACGTGGTCATCGAGCGCGAAGGTGCGCCTCGCGCGCAGTACCTGCTCCGGAAAACCATGGACGCGGCCTACGCCGTCGGTGCGCCGCTGCCGGACACCTCGCGCACCCCCTACCTCAACTCCATCCCCGTATCCGCCGAACCCGCGTATCCCGGCGACACGGATCTCGAGGCCAAGCTGTATCAGGCCATCCGCTGGAACGCCATGGCCATGGTGGTTGCCGCCAATCGCAGACCGGGGGAACCCGGCGGTCATATCGCCAGCTTCCAGTCCTCGGCGGTGCTGTACGAAACCGGATTCAACCATTTCTGGCGCGGCCCGGAGGCCGAAAACGGCGCCGATATGATCTACATCCAGGGCCACAGCGCGCCGGGCATCTACGCCCGGGCGTTTCTGGAGGGCCGGCTTTCCGAGTCACAACTGCAGAGCTTTCGCCGCGAAGTGGACGGCCAGGGTGTCTCCTCGTATCCGCATCCGTGGCTGATGCCCGACTTCTGGCAGTTCCCCACGGTGTCCATGGGCCTGGGGCCTATCATGGCCATTTATCAGGCGCGGTTCATGAAGTACATGCAGAACCGTGGACTCGCTCCGCCGAGCGATCGCAAGGTGTGGGCGTTTCTCGGGGACGGCGAGATGGACGAGCCGGAGTCCCAGGGCGCCATCGCCCTGGCGGTGCGCGAGAAGCTCGATAACCTGATTTTCGTCGTCAACTGCAACCTGCAGCGGCTGGACGGGCCCGTGCGCGGCAACGGCAAGATCATCCAGGAACTGGAAGGGAACTTCCGGGGCGCCGGCTGGAACGTGATCAAGGTCTTGTGGGGCGCCGGCTGGGACAAACTGCTGGCCCAGGATCACAAAGGCTTGCTGCGCAAGCGCATGGAGGAATGCATCGACGGCGAGTACCAGAACTTCAAGGCCAAGGGCGGCGGCTATATTCGCGAACACTTCTTTGGCAAATACCCGGAACTGAAGCAGATGGTCGCGGCGATGAGCGACGACGAAATCTACTACGGGCTCATACGCGGCGGTCACGATCCGCAGAAGGTGTACGCGGCGTACGCGGCCGCCAACAAGGCCGTGGAGCAACCGACGGTGATCCTGGCGAAGACGGTCAAGGGCTACGGCATGGGGCTCGCGGGCGAAGGCCAGAACATCACCCACCAGCAGAAGAAGCTCGGCCAGGACCACCTCGAGGCCTTCGCCAGACGCTTCGAAATCCCGGTGACGCCCGAGCAGATCCAGAATGCGGGTCTCTACAGACCCGCCGACGACGCGCCGGAGATGCAATACCTACGCCGGCGCCGCAAGGCCCTGGGTGGGTCGCTGCCGAGTCGCCGCGGGCAGGGCGATCGGCTGGAGATCCCCGACCTGTCGATGTTTCAGCAACTGCTCGCCGACACCGGGGAACGCTCGATGTCGACCACCATGGCACTGGTGCGATGTCTCGTCGCCATCGCCCGCAACAAGGAGATCGGCCCGCGACTGGTGCCGATCGTGCCGGACGAAGCGCGCACCTTCGGCATGGAAGGTATGTTCCGGCAGGTGGGCATCTACGCCCCGGAGGGACAGTTGTACACGCCCATGGACGCCCAGGACATCATGCCCTACAAGGAATCCAAAACCGGGCAGATGCTGCAGGAAGGCATCAACGAGGCGGGGGCCATCTCCTCCTGGTGCGCCGCGGCCACCGCATACAGCAACTACGGCCTCACCATGATGCCGTTCTACGTCTTTTATTCCATGTTCGGTTTTCAGCGCGTCGGCGATTTCGCGTGGGCCGCGGGGGACATGCGGGCGCGGGGCTTTCTCGTCGGCGCAACCGCAGGGCGCACCACGCTGAACGGCGAAGGGTTGCAGCACGAAGACGGCCACAGCCAATTGTTTGCGGAGTTCATCCCCAGCTGTGTGGCCTACGACCCGACCTTTCACTACGAACTGGCGGTGATCGTGCACCACGGCATGCGGCGGATGTTTCAAGATCAGGAGGACGTGTTCTATTACCTCACGGTGATGAACGAGAACTACCACCACCCGGCCATGCCGGAAGGGGCCGAGGAGGGCATCCTGCGCGGGCTGTACCGGTTGAGTGACGGGGAAGGGAAGGGCGACGCCAAGCGCGTGCAGCTCCTGGGCTCCGGCACCATCCTGCGGGAAGCCATGGCGGCGGTGGAGCTGTTGGCCGACGATTTCGGTGTGGTCGCGGACGTCTGGAGCGCGCCGAGCTTCAACGAGCTCGCCCGCGACGGGCACGCCACCGAGCGCTGGAACCGCCTGCATCCGGAAGCGAAGCCGAAAAAGAGCTGGGTGCAACGGTGTCTGGAGGACTCCGCCGGCCCGGTCATCGCCGCCACCGACTACAAGCGCGCGTTCGCTGAACAGATCCGGCCCTACGTGCCGCGCCGCTACGCGGTGCTGGGGACCGACGGCTACGGCCGTTCGGACACCCGCGAGAAACTCCGGGCGTTCTTCGAGGTGGACCGCCATCACATCGCGGTGGCGGCGTTGAAGGCGCTCGCCGACGACGGCGAACTGCCCGCGCAGCAGGTGTCGCAGGCGATCAAGCGCTACGGCATCGATCCCGAGGCGCCCAACCCGGCCACCGTGTGAGCCATCGGAGGAGGAACCAAAGTGAGTGAGCAGGAGATCCATGTTCCGGACATCGGCGACTTCGAGGACGTAGACATCATCGAGGTGCTGGTGGTGCCGGGGGACGCCGTCGGCGTCGACGACCCCCTGATTACGCTGGAAAGCGACAAGGCATCCATGGACGTGCCGTCGCCGCTGGCGGGCCGGGTGCAGGAAGTGAAGGTGAAGGTCGGCGACCGGGTCTCTGAGGGGGATCTGATCGTACTTCTGGAGTCGGAAGCGTCGGAGAAGAGCGCGCCCGAAACGGCGCCGCCGACACCCGACGCGCCCCCGGCGCCCGTGCCGACGCCGGCGGAAACGCCGGCCCTCGCGGCGGCACCGGCTGCCGCCGCCCCTGCCGGCGGCATCGTGTCCTTCGACCGCGTCTACGCCAGCCCCTCGGTGCGGCGGCTGGCCCGCGAACGCAAGATCGACTTGAACCGGGTCCGCGGCAGCGGCCGCAAGGGCCGAGTGACGAAGGCCGACCTGGACGCCAACGAGCAGGGCGCCGCCGCACCCGCGGCAGTGGCCGGCGTGGCGGGCATTCCGACCATCCCCGCCCAGGACTTCTCCAAGTTCGGCGACGTAGAAATCCTGCCGCTGACCAAGATCAAACGCCTCACCGGCATCAATCTCAGCCGTGCCTGGCTCAACGTGCCCCACGTCACGCATCAGGACGAGGCCGACATCACGGATCTCGAGGCCTATCGGCAGGCGCTCAAGCCCCGCGCGGAAAAGGCCGAAGTGCGGGTCACGCTGCTGAGTTTCTTCATGAAGGCGTGCGCCGCCGCGTTGAAGGAGTTTCCAACCTTCAACGCCTCCCTGGACGCCAGCGGCGAGCAGCTGGTGCTGAAAAAGTACTGTCACATAGGCGTCGCGGTGGACACGCCGGGCGGCCTGGTGGTGCCGGTGTTCCGCGACGTGGATCGGAAGGGCATCTTCCAGCTGTCGGCGGAACTGATGCAGACCAGCGCCGCCGCCCGCGCCAAGAAACTCAAGCCGGGCGACATGCAGGGGGCGGGCTTCACCATCTCGAGCCTGGGCGGCATCGGCGGCACCGCGTTCACCCCCATCGTCAACGCGCCCGAGGTCGCGATCCTCGGGCTCACCCGCTCGCAGGAAAAACCGTTTCGCGGCGCGAACGACGAGATCCGCTGGCGCCTGATGCAGCCGCTGTCTTTGTCCTACGACCACCGCGTCGTCGACGGCGCCGAAGCCGCGCGCTTCGTTCGATATCTGGCGGAGTTGGTCCAGGATATTCGTCTTTTGCTCAATTAGTTACAAACTATTTTTAATAAAATGCTTCATTGTTCTTACGGTAGGCTGTCATGAGCAAACTGGAAACCATACAGGTGCCCGACATCGGGGATTTCACAGACGTCGACGTCATCGAAGTGCTGGTCTCCCCGGGGGACGTGGTGAGTGTCGACGACGGATTGATCACGCTCGAAAGCGACAAGGCGTCCATGGACATCCCCGCGCCGATGGGCGGCACCGTCGTCGAGGTGCTGGTGAAGGTCGGGGACAAGGTGTCCGAAGGCAGCGCGATCTTGACCCTGGATACGGCGGAAGCGGCACGGGTCGCCGATCGCGAGCCGCAGCCGACGGTGCACACGACCGCCGGCACCGAGACGGCACCGGGCGACGCCGGCGGCGGTTACGGCGGTAGCGCGATCGAAGACGTGAAAGTCCCCGACATCGGCGATTTTTCCGGCGTCGACGTCATCGAGGTCCTGGTTGCCCCCGGCGACGTCGTCAAGGTGGACGAGGGCTTGATCACCCTCGAGAGCGACAAGGCGTCCATGGACGTGCCGTCCCCCCTTGCGGGCTCGGTGAAGAGCGTCAACGTCCGTGTGGGAGACAAGGTCTCCCGGGGCGACCTGATCCTGACCCTGGAGACCGCAGGCGGCGTCGCCGCGTCGGTTCCGCAGGCACCCGCGCCGGGCGCCGCAGGCTACGGCGGCGCCGCCGACGTCCAGGCGGAGGTCGTGGTGCTGGGTTCCGGACCCGGCGGTTACACCGCCGCTTTTCGCGCCGCCGACCTGGGCAGGAAGACGGTGCTCATCGAACGCTACCCGACGCTAGGCGGGGTCTGCCTGAACGTCGGCTGCATCCCCTCCAAGGCGCTGCTGCACGCCGCCAAGATCCTCGACGAGGCGAAAGATTTCGCCGAGCACGGAATCAGGATAAAGGGCGTGGAGGTGGACATCGACGCCCTGCGCGGCTGGAAGGAGGGCGTGGTGAGACGCCTGACCGGCGGTCTCGCCGGACTCGCCAAGCAGCGCAAGGTCCAGGTGGTGCAGGGCGCGGGACGGTTTCTGGATCCGCATCATTTGGAAGTGCGAGGCGGTGCGGGCGACACGACCGTGGTGGGGTTCCAGCACTGCATTATCGCCGCCGGCTCCGAGCCCGTACGGCTGCCTTTCATTCCGGACGACCCGCGGGTGATCGACTCCACCGGCGCCCTGGCGCTCACGGAAATTCCGAAGCGCATGCTGGTGGTTGGTGGGGGCATCATCGGCCTGGAGATGGCCACCGTCTACCACGCCCTCGGCACCCGCATTACGGTGGTGGAGATGCTCGAGTCCCTGATCAACGGCGCCGACCAGGACATCGTCAGACCCTTGCAAAAACGCATCGAGCAGCGCTACGAGGCCATCCTGCTGCAGACCCGCGTGATCAGCGTGGAAGCGCAGCAGGACGGACTGAAGGTCGCGTTCGACGGCGAAGGTGCGCCCGAACCGCAGCTCTACGACGCCTTGCTGGTGGCGGTGGGGCGTACCCCCAATGGCGGCAGGATCGACGCCGACAAGGCCGGGGTCGCGGTGGACGAGCGCGGCTTCATTCCGGTGGACCGGCAGCTGCGCACCAACGTGCCGCACATTTTCGCCATCGGCGACATCGTCGGCCAGCCGATGCTGGCGCACAAGGCGGTGCACGAGGGCAAGGTGGCGGCGGAAGTGTGCGCGGGCAGAAACTCGGTGTTCGACGCCCGCGTGATTCCATCGGTGGCGTACACCGACCCGGAGGTGGCGTGGGTGGGAAAGACCGAGGCCGAGGCCAAGGCGGAGGAGGTCCGGTTCGGCAAAGGCGTGTTCCCCTGGGCCGCCAGCGGCCGGTCCTTGTCCCTGGGGCGCGACGAGGGCATGACCAAGGTGTTGTTCGACGAAGCCGACGATCGGGTGATCGGGGCCGGCGTCGTCGGCCCCAACGCCGGCGACCTCATCGCCGAGGTTGCGCTGGCCATCGAAATGGGTTGCGACGCCGTCGACATCGGCCTCACCGTGCACCCGCATCCGACGCTCTCGGAGACGGTGGCCATGGCCGCGGAGGCGTTCGAAGGCAGCATCACCGATCTGTACCTACCGAAGAGAAAGAAATGACGGCGGTGTGCATGAACACGCTGCGCCGGCACCGCTATTGAGTCGAGACCGCAAACACCCAACGCGATCCCGGTCGCATCGAGACATGCGTAATCCGCTTCATGCGCCGTGGCGGGGGGCGCACCGGCTTTGATCGCCTACTACATCTGCGCGTCGACGACGGTTGCCGAATTGTTACAAGACGGGCTCATACGAGAGCGCGGGCGCGAGTACGTATTCCGGGAGTGGGGCGACATTCAACGGTTGCTGTCGGCGATGGTGCCGAAGGCGTCCGCATTGGACGCAGTTAGCTTCGTGGTTCTTGTGTTGGCGCTCGACGACGACATGGGCAGCAGCGGTAATGCGAACATCGAACGCCGTGTCGCGATGGCGACGTTCGCCGTCCACCCAGGTCGGGTCCCGGCCGGCAAGCGGTCTCGCCACGCAAACCCGCTTTATCGCGGAACGAAAACCCATGCCTTAGCACGGGGAGATTCAATTATAATCTCCCTCTGGGATTTCCAGATCCAATCTACATTGAGCGCAAAGTCCCCGCCCGAGGGCGGGGAAGCCCCAAGTTCGTACGAGACATGTGACCGATTCCAACGCAACTCGAACCGATGGCGAATCTCCGGACACTCCGCGTTTGGAGGTGATTATTGAGATTCCCCGCGGGAGTTTCCTCAAAAAGGGTATCACCGAGCGCATAGACTTCGTCTCTCCGTTCCCCAGTCCCTTCAATTACGGCGCCGTGCCCCATTTGGTGGGACTAGATGGGGACCTGCTCGATGCCGTGGTGCTGGGCCCACGTCTCCGGCGTGGGACCCGCGTAGAGGTAAACGTCCTCGGGGCCGTCGGCTTGACAGACAGGGACGTGTACGACGACAAACTGGTGTGCAGTCACTGGCCGCTGCGTGCTTCGCAGCGCTTACTGGTGTTGTACTTCTTTCATTTTTACGCCCGGTGCAAACGTCTGCTCAATTTCTATCGAGGGCGTCGCGGGCTCACCCGGTGCGAGGGTTGGGGCGACGCGCACGCTGCGATTGCGCGCGCGCGTCCACGCGACGACACCTGGGAGGGACCAACGGTTCCATTCTGACCTGGCGCAGGACAACGATTGCGCGGAGTCGGGCGGCGCCAACGAGTGGGATTCTTCAACGATGAGAGCGAAATCGGCGGCTATGCGGACACGTCGTTCCCCCATTCGAAGTCCGGTTTCCGGTCTCCGAAGTGAGCCCATTGGAACAATGTCACCAAGAATTTTCCGTCCGTCCCACGTACCCGTCCGTTTATCCAGGAACCATGGCGCGCAGCCGCGAATGTTCTAAGTTTAAATTACCAACATTGAGTTATACGTAGCTTTCCCCATACCAGGCAGTCCCCCATCTTTCTAGAACCCCGCCACCCGGCGGGGTTTTTTTATGGCGGAATACGACCGCGTAAGACGACGCGGGGAAGGAAGCGGGGCCCGCAGGCGGTTGCGCGCACCGTGGACGGGCCGGGGCTGCGGCTTTGCCGCTGAGTTCAGTGGATCTTGTCGTGGCGGCGACAATTTCCGGCACTCTAGGGCGACTAGATTCGAATTCACACTGTGGCGGAAAACCTTTTGCAGACGGGGTGCGAAGAGGAATTCTGATAGCATAACCCGGACATGCACATCTCTCGACCTTCGCGGTAATGCCGGAGCACTCACACACTTCGGGAAAAGTGGCGCTGATCACGGGCGCGACCGGCGCCATCGGCACTGCCATCGCCCGCGGTCTTGCGGCCATGCCCGACTTCGAACTCGTGCTTGCCTGTCGCGACAAGGAAAAAGCCGCCACCGTGATGGAAGATTTGGTACAGACGACCGCGAACCCCAAAGTGCGTTATGAGCTGGTGGACGTCTCGCGACGCGCCTCCGTGCAGTCGATGGCGAATCGCTGGCGCGGTCCACTGCACGTTCTGATCAACAACGCTGCAACGGCGCCTCGCCGGCGGCAGTGCACGCCGGAGGACATTGAATTGCAGTTCGCAACCAACGTCCTCGGTTACTACTGGATGACGGAATTATTCAGCGAACATCTGAGTCGAACGTCGGGGGCTCGCATCGTCAATGTCGCCAGTTATTGGGCCGGCGACTTTGACATCCGCGATCTCGAATTTCGCACTCGTCCCTACGACAACGATCGGGCCTACAGACAATCGAAACAAGCGGACAGGATGCTGACCGCGGCATTTGCGAGGCGTCTGCGAAATCGCGGTATCTCGGTCAACGCCTGTCATCCCGGGGACGTGAATTCCAGGCTGAGCCACGACCTGGGATTCGGCGGACACGAATCTCCGGAGCAGGGCGCGGCGACCCCCATTTGGCTGGCGACGGGGGACCTGCAGGACGGCGCCAATGGCGGCTATTTCGAAAGTCGGCGCGCGGTTTCCTGCCGGTTTGCGGCCGACGTCGACGCGACCGAAGCCCTTTTCGCGGTGTGCCGGACTTATTGACCAGGGCGCGCGACTGAAACCCGTGTTCCACGTCGTGACGCCCGTCGACCCGGAAGCGGCTTCTGTCCCTTTGGCGCCGCCGCTCATCGAAAGCGCTTGCAGCCACCGTTGCGTACGCTACATTCTATATTATTCCTGGTTCGGGACACCTTCCTCAGACACCCCCACCAGTACCGAATCGGGATATTCGCCCCCAGACAGACATCTGGGGGTTTTTTTTGCCTCACGAGGACATCGAAGGCCCGCTAATTTCGACAATTCCTTGCTCATTCGCCCATTCATCGCTTTCATTCTCCAATTGATCAACCGATCCTGGAAATGGCGACAGATTTCGCTACTTTTTATGTAGTTGAAGGCGATTTCATCCCGGACTCCCACGACGCCATATGGAAAGGGATGCTTGGCACCGGCCCGCAATAAGGGAACGTTAGAATATGACCCCACCGAGAGCCCCACAGGAGACGACGCGGCAGGCACGACCGTTGTTTGCGGTCATGAACCGCGTATCGCACGACCCGAAACAGTTGATCGCCGTCGTCGTCGTTACCGTCTTTTTGTCCCAGATCGCGATCATGTTCACGCTGGCTTCGATACCGGAAATGTCGATGGTCGCCGGGGCGTTGGTGGACGCAGGCCTGCAATCGCTGATTCTGGCAGTGGTGCTCATCCTTTTCGTCTACCGACCGTTCAAGGGCTCCATCGAAGACCGCGATCGTGCCCTCAATTCGCTCATGGAAAGCGAGAAGCGCTTTCAAGACATCGCTGAGCACGCCAATAACTGGATTTGGGAGGTAGACGCCACGGGTAGATATACCTACGCGAGCCCGGTGGTGGAACAGATCCTGGGTTTCACTCCGGAAGAGATTTTACAGAAGCATTTCTACGATCTGTTCCATCCGGACGACCGGGAGTTGTTGAAACAGGAAGCGTTCAAAGTCATCGCCTCGAAGAGGTCTTTTCACGGCTATATCAATCGCAACGTGCACAAAGACGGTAGATCCGTGTGGCTGTCGACGAGCGGAATTCCCGTACTCGGCAAAAACGGCGAACTGCTGGGATATCGCGGATGCGACGAAGCCAAGTATCAAGACTCATCGGTTCTCGACATACTCACAGGAGTTCTCAATCGCCGTGGGTTTTATCTGGTCGCAGGACAGCAAATCATTCTTGCCATTCGCAATAATCTGCCCATAGTGCTGTTGTTTGCAGATATGGACAATCTAAAGGTCATTAACGACGAACTCGGTCACGCGGCCGGCGACCAGGCCTTGAGGGACGTCGCCGAAATTCTGAAACACTCGGCGCGCGAATCGGACGTTGTCGCCCGCTACGGAGGCGATGAGTTCGTGGTGCTGCTGACCGGAGTTCGGGAACAAGACGTGAAGCGCGTCGTACTCCCCAACATCAACAACCACATCGACGAGTTCAATAGACTGGAAAATAAGCAATACAAGATGTCGGTGAGCATCGGCTACTCGGCGCACGAGACCGAATCCGTTTGCACACTGGACGAGTTGATTCTGCGTGCGGATAGATGGATGTATCGTCGCAAGAGGGCCAACCGACGAACCTCGGCATCGACGGACGCAGCGAAGGCGCCGACCGCTCCGGCGGAGGAATCCCGCGAACCGGAGCGTCGATCACTGCATCGATCCGGCGACGCCTAACCGCATCGCCGTCAAGCGCAAGAGTTACCCCGGGCGAAGCCGTCGTGGTCGCCGTTCGGTCGCACCGTCGCACCCAGATATACCGCTACGAAAAGAATAAGCGGGACAATTTATGCGTAGATTCTTCAATAAAAACAATTTCTTATAAATCCAGTGCCAACTGGTTGGCGGGCGTCCGGCTGGGCAGGAGCGTAAACGCGTTGCGCTCGAGTTCGAAACGCGCGCCGGGGAAGACCGGTCGGATGCGTTCCAACGCCTGGCGGAAGCGTTTCTTGAAATCGCGCAGGCCGTCGACGGTGAGCGGATATCCGGCACCGAACTGACTCTGCAGCGCCTCCCAGGGTATCGAGGTCTTCCTCTTGAGGTAACTGTATCGGTATACGAGGTAGCAATAGATATCGAGCGACATCGGCGATTGCTTGAGTTTGCGCAGGGCGCGCATGGAGACCAGCGCAGGATGGTCGACCAGTTCGTTGAAAAAATCCGAAGATAAGCGCACCGTCGAGCCCCATAACGCCGCCTGGTCGGGTTTCTTAGGGTCCCACCATAAATTGTAATCTCGAGCCACCAGCAGCTGGCTGCCTTGCTCGATGTGTTCATCCGAATAACGGCAGGAAATCGCGCACGAGAACAATCGAGTCATCTGGTCCCGCAACCGATGGATGGTCCCCCATCGGCCACCGGTGGGCAGTAATCCCAGCTCCGCCATGAAGCCCGACAGGGTAGGTCCGAATTCCAGCAACGGGTCCCGCGTCTTCACCGCCTCGGCGGTGATCCAGGCCAGCAGAAGCCGGGGGTAGCTGCCGAACGGCAAACCGATTCCGGCCGTATCCGACAGCGTTACCGTGACGACGCCGTTGCTGCGTTGAAATATGCGATCTTTGACGCTGCTATGGGGAATCGCCGCTTGCGTGAGCACGCGCGCCATGTAACCGGACACACCCGCTTCCTGCGCTGCCTCGGCTTCGATGGACAGCGCCTCCAGGACCAGCTTGTCTACATCTTTCTTGGCTCGGCCCATCGAGGCTTCACATTCGGAGCGAACCGCTGATTGTGGCATGAATCGAGCTTTCAGGGGAAGGCGTCGAGTTCGATTTTGCGACGCCGCAGCATTGTGATAAGGATAAGATCGCCAGATCTCGGATTGACCGCAGTGAAAAGCAAAATACGTTCGCGGGCAACGTTCATACACATTGCCGCGGTAGCCGCTTTCGTATGCGCGCCGTTGAACGCCCAGGAGTACGAGGTGGTGAACGCGTCGCTGCTGCTCAAAGGTTGTGAGGCCTACGAACGGACGAACACCGGCGTGGGTAATTTCAACGGCAGCGCGAAGGACGTCGCGGACGCCACCGCGTGTCAGGGCTGGATCATCGGAGTGTTCCACAGCCTCATACGAACCGGCGTCGCACGCTATTGTTGGCCCGAAGACGAAACCGTGACCTGGGACCGCATGGTCCGGATCCTGCTCGCGCATTTCAGGCGGCACCCGCAACGGCTTCACGTGGATTCGGTATCCCTGGCCAACGAGGCCTTCAGCAACGGCTTCCCGTGTCCACAGCACGACGTTGCTTATTACCAAGCCCGCCTCTCGGACCTCGGCTACGACGCCGGGCCCGCAGACGGGTTGATCGGAGAACGTACCAGAGCCGCGATCCGCGCGTATCAAAGACAACAGGGTCTCGCGCAATCCGGCCAACTCACCGATGAAGTGAAACACGCAATCGATGGAGACTTCTGGGACATCGGCTATCGATCGCGTATTACGCCGTCGGAGACGAATAATTGAAAACACTGAACAGGCGTTGTCGAAGAACAGACACCGACCTCGGCGTGAATGCGCGATGCCCCCTATGCGGGACCGCGCGTCCGGCGTCTCCCCCGGCTTCTTGTGCGGGTTTCACCAAATGGGCATAATCCTGCACCCCAAATCCGCATATCGCAGCGTGGAGGAAACGATCGGCTCGATCGGCGGGCCGCAGTCAGTACTGCTACCGCGGTCCGGGTCGGTGGGTGGTTGCCGGGGAGTGCGGGACGAATTCCCGCCTGCCTTGAGCGGAAACGCACGTTCCAGGACAATGTTATCGGGCATACCGATTTCGTCCGCGCGGTTCTGGAACGAGCTAGAGGTCAAGCCGGTTTTCGGGCCACATCGGCTGGGTGGCAGAGTGGTTATGCAGCGGCCTGCAAAGCCGTGTACGCCGGTTCGATTCCGGCCCCAGCCTCCAAGAGCGTTCGAACGCGCGAGTCTGAGCCCCGACCGACGTCGGCCCGGGTGGCGAAACTGGTAGACGCAAGGGACTTAAAATCCCTCGGTGTATTCACCGTGCCGGTTCGAGTCCGGCCCCGGGCACCAGACGGTCCGTCAGCGACCGCGCTCTCACTTTTCGAACTGCTCGATCGTTCGCCGCGCGTGCCTCGAATATCGCGTCTCTGAGCGCGGCTTCACGGGTCGTCGCGGGGCGGACATCGCTCTCTTAGCCGCGCTCAGGCACGGTCTTTTTCTGCGAAAAATACGTTTATTTAGCGTAATTTGACATCTCGATATTGCACTCGAATCCGTGCCCCCGGTAGCGTGCACGGCGGTGGATACCTCCTTGCAATCTGGGGAATAGTAGCCATAGTTATATTGTAAGTTGTCATTAATAAGACGGTAGGGGTGTGGTGTCATGGTGGTGAAATACGATCTCTGTTGTGAGCTCGGTCACGAGTTCGAAGGTTGGTTTCCGACGGAAGAAGATTTTTCGCAGCAGCAAGATTACGGTGTCGTTACCTGCCCGATTTGCGAGTGCGCCGGCGTCAGCCGAATTTCCACGTGGTCGGTCGACATAGCCATGGAAAACGACGATGCAGCGTTCTCTGAGGAATATCAGCGCACCAAGACGTTGTTGAGAGAGATCAACGAATTCGTGGATTTCAGTCTGTGCGGCGATACCGATGTGGACCGGCCTGCTCTCGCGAATCGTGAATTGCAGAAATCGCAGGACTGTACCACGGAAGGACTCGCGGCATTGCCGGTTCCGTTCGACAGTTCCATCGACAAAGATAAATTGAACTGAAACTAAATCGCTTTTGCCAGGGGTAGGGAGACGGTAAACACTGCCCCTGGTTTATCCTCGCGATTCATGGCCGTAACCCGGCCTCGGTGAAATTCGGCGATCAGCCGGACTATGTACAAACCCAATCCCAGGCGCGATTGTTTGGCGTTCTTTTTACCGATCGAGACCATCGGATCGAACAGACGGTCACCCATCGCGTCGGGCAACTGAGCACCCTCGTTGAGAATGCTGACGCGTGCGTAGCCGTTGAGTTTGTCTAGACGCACCATGATCGACGTTCCGGTGCTGCCAAAATCTACCGCGTTGTCGGCCAGTTTATCGAGCATTTGCGCAATATGATCCGGTGTCCCGGAAACGTGCAAAGGTGCGGACTTGATGTCGAGTTCAAACGCCCGATCGGGATGACTCAAACGGTAACCCTCGACATAGCTGGAAACCAGATGGACCAGATCGAATTCCTCCCGGGATTCCGCCTGCATTGCCTCTTCGAGATTTGCCGCTTCGGTCAAATTGGTGAGGATCGAGCGCAACCGCAGGATCCCGTTTTTGGCTCGCTGCATGTACTTGCTGTGAATGGTTTGTGGGATCTCGTCCTGGAGATTGTCAAGCGACGAATTGACGACGTTCAAAGGGTTACTGAGTTCGTGCGCCAGCGTATCGGGCAGACCCTCGAGATAGCGTGTGTATTGGCCGAGACGTCCGAGCATGCCGCTGACGCTGCGCGACAGATCGCCAATCTCGTCGCCGGATTTGGCGTCCGCGGCAATACCGTCGGTACGCACTCGTCCGTCCGGGCCGATCGCCTGTTCCGCGGCGTTTCGCAGCCGGCGGATACGCATGGTGATACGTGACGCGAAAACCAGCAATGCACCGGTGACAATGATCAGGACCAGCAACGTGACGCTGATGACATTCTCCAACACCTGTTTCTGCGGAAACAAAACCTCATTGCTGCTTTGCTCCACCACCACCACTCCCAGGACCTCGTCCCCAGACCAAACCGGGTGCGCCGCCATCAAGATCTGTGTAGTACCGTCGAGCGACGGCCTGCGTTCTGCTTGCGGCGTGCCCGCCAATGCCTTCTTGAAAATCTCGTCGTTACGGTAGGACACGTCCGTCGATACATCCCGGACCTGGCCGGTTGGCGTCTCCAAGATCAAGTTGTATACGCGGCGAAGCGCCTTGTCATACCAGACGCCGAGCTTCTCACCGAGCGTCCTGGGTTCGGTTTTTATCTCGGGTTCCCGAGAAAGCTTGCCGACGACCGCGCGCACGCGCTGTTTGTCGTCGAGCACCCAGATGCGCGCTACCGGTCGATCCAATCCCCGAAGGATCTTGGCGATTTCCGGCGAGTGGATCAGCAAGCGATTCAAGGATTGCGTGCTCACGTCCTGGGAGGCGTGGAGTACCCGATGCACCTGTCGTTCCTCCTCGTCGTCGACGTCGGCGACGCTGAAGCCGAGGAGAGTTTGCGAACTCACCATGAATCGCGGGATGCGCAGCTCTACGACGTAACCGGATTCGGTCGGCAGGAATTCAGCCGCGAGGTCGTAGTTCGGTTCTCCCGTCAAGGGCAAGCGCCAATCGGCGTCTACCAGATAGACGCTCATGCGTCCCGGTTGCCGGATTGTCAGAAGATAGCGCTTCAGCGGCCCACCGGGATCCTGCATGGCGATGCGGACGTGGTCGCTAGCGTTCATGCGCCGATATTGCAGGACCCGCGGTACGAGTTTGTCGTCGGTCACGTGAAAGAAGGAATACAAATAGGGACCCCGATAGGCGATGAGGTGACGGAAGGAGAGGGAATCCGGATCGTACGCCGGACCACATTCGAATTCATCCATGCCGTCGTAAGTCACTGCCTGCTCCAATTGTTCCCCCCAGTCCTCCAGACGCCCGTCAAGGCGTATGTAATTGGGGAGCGGATAAGCGAACAGATCATCGGGTTCGCCGATCAATTTGGATGCACCCGTGTCCGGATCGAAGAACTCGGGCCGATCGTGCAGTACCGTTGAGACCGCGCGGGCGGTGAGATTGAGGGCGTTTTCTTGGCCCTGCAGGAGGAAAGACTTCATTTCCCGCACGTACTGATACCCCATCCACGGGATCAGGAGCAGCGCCACCGCCACCAGCAGCAACTTTGTGCGAATGCTAAGGCCGCGAGCCGAGTTTAGCGCCATATGCGGGAGGAAAACCTAATCAGGTTGCCAACGATATCCCACGCCGAAGACCGTTTGAATCATCGAGAAACCGGGATCCGCCTCCTTGAATTTCTTTCGGATCCTTCGCACGTAACCGTTGATGGTATTGCGCTCGACGTAGCTCTGGCGGGTCACCTGCATCAAATTTGCATAGGTCTTGACGTGACCGGGCCTGCGGGCCAGCGACTCCACCAGCCAGAACTCCGTCAGTGTGAGGTTGATCTCTCGATCGTTCCAGCGCACCGACATGCTGTTGGGATCCAACTGCAGCGGTCCGAGGCGCAACACGGCTTCGAGCTCCACGGTCTTGGTGTGCAGCGTATCCACGATGCGAAACAGGGAGCTGACGCGCACCGATAAGAACTGCAGGTTCACCGGCTTGGTGATGTAGTCCCAGGCGTCCAGGCGCAGCCCCGAGACCCGGTCGATGTCGCTGTCGCGCGCGGTGAGAAAGATGATGGGGAGCTTGGGTGCCAGCGCGCGGAGATCGCGGCAGAGGTCGAATCCGCCGTCCATTTCGTCCTCCAGCATGATGTCCAGGATCGCCAGATCGGGAAGATTCTGGCGCATGCCGGCGAGGGCCTCCGGACGATTGCCGTAGGCGGTCACCCGATAGCCGTTGGCGCTCAAGGCGTCGACGTAGTTTTCGCGTTGATCGATGTCGTCTTCGACGATGGCGATGGTTCGAGACATACCTAATTTACATGAAAATATATTTATTAAAAACAATAAGATAAATTACTAAATTAAACTAATATATAATTCGAATATACCATCTTATTGCCATACTTTATCCCTTTCTTTTACACCCGCAAGGTCTTTAATGAAAGCTAGACGCAACCACTTTCGAGTCGTACGCAGAGGTCAAACATGAGCCGGTATGTTTTCGTTCCGCTGACGGATGAGATATTGTACGAACATCCCGAAATGATCAATGGGCCGATCGTGCCGTACCGCGCTGACCGGGCGTGCTACCGATGGCTGTCGGTGGAACTCAACCCGACGGAGGACACGGCGCCGAAACCGGAACCGCGGCCGAAGCCCCGCCGAGACGCCGTCATGGCGCTCGTACCTCCCCGATTGGCGGCCCAATCGCACTGAGCAGCAACGCACGCCTCGAGTCCGCGTCTCGACGACAATCTCCGTTCCAGCCCGGGTCACGGACGCAAGCCGTCGCAACGTTGACGGCAATAAGTCCCTGCCGGTCCCAGGCTGGGCCGGTGCCGCGTTACCCCCCGACGCACTAACTTCCCTATAATCCGCCAAAACCCGCTGTTTGGCGTATGCGGAACCGCGGGATACCGCGTGCGTGTGACGTGTTGCAGGGTATGGGACAGGTAAAAGTAGAAAACTGGAAACGCTCGATCGGCTACGTCGCAAACTCCCTGGAAGTGGTGTCCGGCGTCGAGGACATCGTCCGCATCGTACGGGATACCAGGCGTTATCCCTCCCCGGTTCGGGTCAAAGGATCTCACCACTCCACCACCGCTTGCATCGTCGCAGAGCAAGGAACGGTCATCGATATCACGAAGATGAACCGCATACTCAGCGTCGACGCAAGCGCAAAAACCATTACTATGGAGGCGGGTGTGCTGCACATCGACGCCGCCCGTGTGCTGGAGAAACTCGGTTTGCAGTTCTACGTCAACGTCGAACTCGGCAATCTGACAGTGGGCAGCGGCGCCTGCGGCGGCACCAAGGACGCGTCCTATTTTTCGCACGAGGACGAGCGCTACGAGTTCGGACAGGTCGCGTCCTACGTAGTCGGTATAAAGGCCGTGTTAGCCAATGGGGAGATCCTGGAGGTAACCGAAGACGATGCAGAGCTGATGCAGGTCATGCGATCGAGCTATGGCATGCTCGGTGTCGTCTACGAAGTGACCTACAAGGTCAAAGATCTGAAGCCCATGGCGGTAGAACACGTTCGTTACCACGTCGATGAATTCGCCGAACGACTCGACGCGCTCATCGCCGGCAATCGCTCGATGATGCTCTACCTCTATCCGTTTCTCGACAGCCTCGTGGTCGAATACCGCTACGACGGGCAACACCCGATGCGCTCCAACAGCTGGCAATGGCGCCTGCGGAATTGGGTGTGGAAAACCGGAAGCCCCGGATTTGCCCGGATCTTGACCGCGGCGTTGCCGTTCCCGCAGCTGCGCTCGTGGGTCCTGGACGGCTTTAACCGCCTCTCCCAGTGGGTCCTAATCCGCGTGCTGCGCGGTTCCAGCACCAGCCCCGCCGATCAGATCATCCGCTATCCCGAAACCGCCGGTTTCAGCGCCTACACGTTCAGCATCTGGGCCTTTCCGCGTGAAGAATACGCACAAACAATTCGTGCTTACTATAAGTTTTGTAAAGACTATTTCCGCCAAACGGGCTATCGCTGCAATCTCTTGAACGTGGGCTACCACATCGCCCAGGATAACGAATCGCTGTTCTCCTACACCCGCAACGGTCCGGCACTCACGCTCGATCCGGTTTCCACCGGCTCCGAGGGCTGGGACGAGTTCATCAGTGCTTACAACGAGTTTTGCAGCGAGCACAACGGCACACCGTTGTTCAATCAAACCATCGGCATCACTCCGGCGCAGGTCAAGGCGGCGTTCGGCACCGAGATCGGCAAGTTCAAGGAGTACCGTCTCAAATACGATCCCAGCAATC